>CAMPAA010000078.1 GCA_946631345.1 uncultured Verrucomicrobiota bacterium | reverse complement strand
TCAGCGCCTCCGGCAGGGCGGCGCAGTTGAGCGTGATGAACGGCCTGTCCTTGCGGAGGGAGAGCTTCTGGATCGCGCGCGCCACCAGCTCCTTGCCCGTGCCGCTCGCGCCGCGGACCAGCACCGTCGCGTCGGAAGGCGCAACCTGGCGTATCTGCTCGTACACCGCCCGCATCTCGCGGCAGTTGCCGATTATGTCGCCCGGCGTCTCAGTTAGCATGTCGCGCAGCTCGCGGTTCTCCATCTCAAGCTTCTCGCGCTCCTCGCGTTCCTTGAGGCACACGCCTGCGGCGTCGGCGGTGATGTTGGCGATGATCTGCAGAAGTGCTACATCGCGGTTGAACGCCTCCGCCGAGCTTTCCGGCGGGTTGGCGCGGTCGATCGACAGCGTACCGATCACCTGGCCGAGATGGACGAGCGGCACGCACACGAACGCTATCGGGGCGGCATCGCGGCGCGCCCCCGTGCGGTTGAGGAAGCGGCGGTCCTTGTGGATGTCGGGCACCACTTCGGCGCGGCCCGTCTTGGCGACCGATCCGGTTATGCCCTCTCCCAGACGGTAGTGTCCGTGGGCCTTCTCCTTCTCGCCAAGCCCGCGCGACGCCTCAATGGAGACTTCGTCTCCGTCAATGAGGGTAAATGTGCCGCGAAGCATGCCCATGCGCTCTTCAAGGATGTCGAGAACCTTTTCAAGAATGTCCCGCACGTTGCGTTCACAGACCAGCACTGAACTGATCTCTCGCAGCACGTCTATCTCAGGGGGCAATTTCGCTTTCATGGGGCTTATATTATACCGCATTTCGCCATCGCGGTCAAATCTGGCAGGACGCCGCATTGGCTCGCGCAGATCAAAATAACCTGAAAAATTGCATCGCAAAGCCTTTAATCCTCTGAAAAAGCGCGCACATTGATGCACCAACGCACCCAAATAGGTTCGACATTTTGCAGGAGGCCAATACCGTTAGGGGGTGGAATATGGTATAATTCAAGGCCATACACGAGCGGTAGCCGGAAAGTCCTGTGGAAATCAGGCGCTGTCGCGCAGCCGTCAAAGCCGGAATGCGGTACGCTCCACATAGATCAAGTACCCTCGCATGAGGGGGAAAGGTTAAGAAAGATGACGACTCTGTTTGCGGCCGTCGCCGCAGTGACAAACGCCGTCGCGGAGCTTCCACCCGTGACGATATATGCTTCGCGCATTGACGACGCGAAGGACTCCATCCCCGCCTCGGTATCGGTGTTCACGGCCGAAGAAATCGAGGCGAGCGGCGCTCGCGACCTGCCTGAACTCCTGAAGAAGAAGGCCGGCATCGACATCCACTCCATGAACGGCAACCCGATGCTCACGTCTGTCGCCATGCGCGGATTCGGCGACAACGCGTTCGGGCGCACCAAGGTGGTGTTCAACGGCGAGGAGCTGAACAACGTGGACATGAACGCCCCAAACCTCACGCGCATACCGCTCGGCAGCGTTGAGCGTGTCGAGATCATCAGGGGGCCCAGTCCCGTGCTGTACGGCGACGGTGCCGTGGCGGGCGTGGTGAACGTCACGACCGATGCACACGACTACGAGCGGCGCACCAAGATCACCGGCAGGGCCGGCTCTCAGAGCACGTTCGGCGGCAACGTGCAGACCAAGGGCGGGTTCGAGGAGGAGGGAGTGCAGTACGGCGCCTCCTACGACTACCTGCGGTCCGATGGCTACCGCGACCGTAGCGCCTACGACATGCACACGGCCAACGCAGGCGTGCGCAAGAACTTCGATAACGGCTCGACAATCGGGTTCAAGGCAAACTACCAGAACGCCTTCTACGAGCTGCCTGGCTCCCTCACCTACGACCAGTGGAAGCACGCGCGAAAGACGGCCAACAACCATGACGACTGGACGCGCGCGTGGAGCTACGGCGTCGGCATCGACTCGAAGCTTAAGATTGCCGACGACCAGTGGCTGCGCATCGACGGCATATTCTCCCACCAGTACCGCAGGGCAAAGATGGCCGCATGGGGCACCGACACCGAGTACGGCTACTACAGCTACGCGCTCTCGCCACGCTACGTGAACGAGAAGGACATCTTCGGCTTCGGCAGCAAGTTCACGGTCGGGTTCGACTTCCGGTTCGACGGCTACGGCGAGAATCCGCGCGGCGGCAGCAAGCGCCACTTCAGCCGCGACCGGTACGCGGCGTTCGCGCAGGAGGAGTTCTACGTCACCGAGGAGCTGTCTGTCGTGGCTGGGGCGCGCGTGGAGAGGATCGGGAACCGCTGGGTCCATTACCGCGGTCTGCAGGAGTCGCGCAGCCACGACTGGATGGGCGACTACGAACTGGGGCTCGTGTTCCGCCCGGTCGAGGGGCTGAAGACCTACATCAAGGGCACGCGCTTCCACCGCTCTGCGTTCTGCGACGAACTGAGCTACACGCAGGATGGGCAGTTCCTTGAGCCGGAGACCGGCGGATCGCTTGATGTCGGAGCGGAGTGGGAGTTCCTTGACGAGTTCAGGTTCGACGTGAACGGTTACGGAATGGTCATGGAGGACGAGATATTCTTCGATCCAGTGCTCCTGCCATACGGCTACAACTGCAACAGCCCCGCCAAGACGCGCCGCGTGGGGATGGATACGGGCTTCTCGTGGATGCGCGACAAGGTGGCCGAGGCGTCGGTGCGCTACGGCATCGTCCATGCCGACTTCGGGAGCGGCACCTACCACGGATGCGACGTGCCCTACGTGCCGAACCACCGCATACGGCTTGAGGGAGGATTCTGGATCCTCGGCGAGGTTGAGCTGAAGGGCGGCTACACTTTCGTCGGCTCGCAGTACCTCTCCGGGGACTTTGCGAACCAGAGCGGCAAGCTGCCGTCCTACTCCCTCTTTGACATCGGCGTGTACTACGAGCCGTCATGGGCCGAGGGGTGGAAGGCATCGTTCGTTGTGGACAACCTCTTCGACCGCAACTATTGCGATTATGCGGGTGTGGGCTACTACTATCCGGCATGCGGGCGGAGCTTCATGTTCACCCTGAGCTATGAGTTTTAAGGCGAACCTTTCCGCCTCCATGGCGATTCACGCTGCCGTCTTCGGTGCCATCGCGGCTGCCGGGCTTCTGCGCGAAAGGGAGTCGCAGGCCGAAGAACCCATCCCGATCTGTTTCGAGGTGATCGAGGCGGCGGACGATTCCGCACCGGAAGAAACGGCACCCGCCGAAGAACGTGATTCAGCCGCCATCCCGGAACCGGAAGAGGCAGAGGATGAGATGGCTGAATACGCGGTGCAGCCGGAGGAACCAGCAGAACCGGAAGAGCCGGAAGTGCCTGCTGAGCCAGAGGAACCAGAGGAACAAGCAGCGCCGGAAGAACCGGAAGCGCCAGCAGAGCCGGAAACGCCGGAAACGCCTGCGCAGCCGGAGGCGAACACGGCACCAGCGCCGGAAGAACACGCCGCCGTGGTATCCGACCCTGTCGCGCTCAACCGCATTGTACCCGTATATCCACGTTCCGCACGACGGAAACGGCATGAAGGCTCGGTGGAGATCGAAATTTCCGTGGAGCCCGACGGCAGCATCGGCTCTGCCGAGATACTGGCGTCGAGCGGATATGGCGAGCTGGACGCCGCCGCGCTGGACGCCGTCCGTTCCGCCAGATTCGCGCCGGCGCAGGCGGACGGCGTGAGCGTGCATGGGCGGCTTCGCCTCACTTTTTCGTTCCGGCTGAGATGAGGCGGCTATGGACGGTTTTGCGAAAAGCGCCATTCTGCTGTTCTTCGCCCTGCGCATGGGAGACGTAGTCAACGTCGCCGCCGGCATGTGGTTCGTGCCGCGCTACGTATCACCGGAGGATATCGGTGCTGTGCTGCCCGTCACTTCGTTCGCAACCTTCCTCTCGCTGCCCGTTTTCGCGTTTGCGATGACGGTGATGAAGGAGTCCGCCTGCCTGTCGGCGGATGGACGGCGCGGAAAGGTGAAGTCGCTGCTCAAGGGGGTGTTCATTGCGGTGGCGGCTATCCTCGTTGTGGTGCTGGCCGTCTCAGCCGTGGCCGTGCCGCATTTTCTGGCGGCGATGCGCGTATCGGATGGCGCGGCCGGCTTCCTTGTGGTTGCGGCCGCTTTCCTCGGATGCGTTGCCCCCGTGTACACAGACGCGCTGCAGTCTCTCAAACGCTTCCGCGCGCTGGCGGCGGTGGAGATCGCCGGCGCGGCTCTGCGATTCCTCACGATGCTGGCATTGATGCCGTTCAGGGCTCTTGCCGGATATTTCGCCGGGCAGACAGCCCTTCCGCTGTGCCGCATGGCGGGAAGCGTGCTGGCGCTTCGCCGCGATCTTGCGGTGCCTGCCGAGCCGTTCTGGGACAGGGCGGCGGTTCGCCGTATCGCCATGGCGTTCCTGGCCGTCGTCCTGTACCAGGGAGCACCCATGGCCGCCTCGCTCGTGGAGCAGTCCATGCTTCGCACCGGCCTTCCTGCGATCGACTCGGCCGGCTACTACATGGTGTCGCGGTTCTCGGACTTTCTCCACTATCTCACGTTCCCCCTGATGCTCGTGATGTTCCCATACACGGCGACGGCGGCGCGGCGCGGCGGCTCAACGCGCCCCTTCGTGCTGAAGTGCGCGGCGGCGACGCTTGCGGCGGCGGCGCTGATGGCGGCGGTCTACTCGATCTTCGGCAGGGAGCTGCTCGCCCTCATGCCGCATGGCTCGGACTATGCCGCCTATGCGCCGTACATGCCGTGGCTCGTAGCCATCACCGCTCTGACCACATGCCAGGTGTTCTACACAAACGCCGAGGTGTCGGCGGGGCGCTTCGGATTCCTCGCGTGGCTCGTTCCGCTCCACGCCGCGTATCCGCTGGCGCTCTGCGTGGCGGCCGCATGCGGCGCCGCAAACGACCTGCCCGCGCTCATCATGTGGTTCGGCGCTGCGTCGGCGCTGCGCTTTGCGTTCGCGACATGTGGTATAATCTTGCGCCATGAACTTCCTTGAACCGAAATACTTTCTGGACGAAACATTCACGGTGCGGTCGTACGAGTCGGGCGTGACGAACCACGTTTCGCTCCCAACGCTGTGCAACTACATGCAGGAGATCGCGGGGCTGAACGCCGACGGCCTCGGGTGGGGAATCCGAAAGCTGCAGGAGGAAGGCCTCACGTGGATGCTGTCGCGCCTTCACATCAAGGTCGCGCGCTATGTGCCATGGGGCGAACAGGTCACTTTGCGCACATGGCCCAGCGGCATGAAGGGGCGGCTCATCGCCACCCGCTGCTTCCAGGGGGCGGACGGCAACGGCGGCGAAGTGCTTCAGGCTCATTCCGAGTGGCTGTACGTGGATATGCGCGCCCAGAAGATCGTGAAGCTGCCAGAGACCTTCGCAGACCTCGTTCCCGCCGGCACGCCGGATATTGCGTTCGAGGACATAGGCGGCAAGTTCACGAAACTTCCGTCCGTCACGGCAAGCGCAGATGTCCGCGTGAGACAGAGCGACCTGGATTTCAACGACCATGTGAACAACGTCCATTACGCCGAGTGGATGCTTGAGGCGCTGCCTGACCGGACAGGGCCGGCGGAGATGGATATCGTATTCCGCGCCGCGGCAAAGGCGGGGGACGTCCTCGTTTCCGAATGTCTCTGCGAAGGAAGCCGTTCGCTTCACCTTGTGCGCCGAGCCTCCGACAATCTCGTGTTGGCGTCGGCCGCGATGGTGTGGGCCTGAGTTAAGATGCCCGTACACGCCAGATGTGGATTATGCTATAATTTCGAGCGAAAGGATTCACCAGCAATGAGAACACTGCTAATCGTCGCCGCATTCGTCGCGGCAGTCACTGCGTCAGGATGCCGCCATGGCCATCACCATGACCGCCCGCCGCGCCATGATGAACGCCGCGTAGCGCGTCCGCCGAGGCGTCCACCCCCGCCGCCGCCGCAGGCAGGCAAGCAGCGCACACCGCCGCCGCCGCCATCGGCGAGAAGGTCGCGTTAATCCATTTTTGGGGCGGCTATCACACCGCCGCCGATTATGCGGTCCTCGTCATCGTAGAACACCGCCGACTGGCCGGGGGCCACTCCGAAGAGCCCTTGGCCGCCGGCATGGCAGGTGCCGTTCTCAAGCGTGACCGGGCCAAGCGGTTCGCCGGTGCTGCGTATCTTCACGCGGCACGTGATTGGTTCCGTCCGCTCCGGGCAGCCCATCCACCTCATGCCCTCGACGGCAAAGACCCTGGAGAACGCCTCCTGCCTGTTCCCCACCACAACGCGGTTGCGACAGGCATCGAGCCTGATGACATAGTGCGGCTCCGGGCCAAACACGCCGATGCCCTTGCGCTGGCCCACGGTATAGTGCCAGAAGCCGTCATGCCGGCCCAGCACCCTGCCGGAGAGATCCACGATGTCGCCTTCGCGCACCTCCGCGCCTATCAGCTCGCTCTTGTCGCCTGAGTAGAAGTCCTGCGAATCGAGCTTGTCGGCGGCGGCGAGGCCGCGCGCGGCGGCGATCTGCCGCACCTCCGTTTTCGTCAGCTCTCCGAGAGGGAAGAGGGTTTCCGCAAGCTGCTCCTGCGATAGGCGATACAGGAAGTAGCTCTGGTCCTTCCTGCTGTCGGCCGCCCTGCGGATGGCGAGCCGTCCAGCGTCGGCCTGGACGATGCGCGCGTAGTGCCCCGTGGCGAAACGGTCGAATGCGAGGCCGCCCTTGCGCGCCATGCGCGGAAGAAGTCCGAACTTCATCGCCGCGTTGCACATGACGCACGGGTTGGGCGTGAGCCCCAGAAGGCTCGTCTCGCGGAAGTAGCCCACGATCTCCCGGTCATACTCCTCCGCGCAGTCGAACACCTGGTACCCGATGCCGATGGATCGGGCGAAATCGGCCGCGCGGTCGATATCCTCCGCTTCGCCCGGGCCGAAGCATGCGTCTCGCCCGCCGCCGTGGTACCGCCCCTCGCGCCACAGCTTCATCGTCACGCCGGTGACGTCGTGTCCGGCCTCCTTCAGCAGCACGGCGGCGACCGAGGAATCCACTCCCCCTGAAAGCCCGACGGCAATCTTCATCGTTTCCTCCAGTGCGGCGAATCGCCGCGAACGTTCCAGTTGACGGTTTCGCCGATGGCGGCGATGCGCCGCTCGAGGCAGCCACGGCACAGGGTGGAGTTCTCGTTCAGGCACGGCTTGCCGGCGTAGAGCTGGTAGTCCGCCCTGTATGCGACGTCGGTGACGTTTGGCATGATCACGTTGGCGCCGGCGAGCAGACCCTTTTCGCGGCCTTCCGGGTCGAGCGCCTGAAGCGCCGTCGCGGCGGCGATGTTTACGTCGTGCAGATGTAGGCGCGTGGCGGCGATCATGCGGAGCCCGAGCTCCAGGCGTTCCGCCGCCGCCTGCGGCGTCCATGGCACTCCGTGGCCAAGCGGCGTGTCGGCATGCGGGATGTAGGGCCCCATGCCGATCATGTCGACATCCTCCTCCGCGAAGAACATTATGTCGGCGGCGAGATCGTCGAGAGTCTGCCCCGGCAAGCCCGCCATCACGCCGCTGCCCACCTGATAGCCGCAGCCGCGAAGCGCGCGCAGACATTCCAGCCGCCGGGACCACGAATGGTCTGCGGGATGGAGCCGGGCGTAGAGTTCCGGGTTGGAGGTCTCGATTCTCAGCAGATAGCGGTGCGCGCCGGCATCCCGCCAGCGGCGATAGGTGGCTTCCGTCTGTTCGCCGAGACTGAGCGTCACGCCGAACGCCTCCCCGCCGAATGCGTGGATTCGCTTCAGCACGTCCTCGATGAAGGCCGTGTGCGCTTCGCCCGTCATTTCGCCCGACTGAAGCACAAGGCTGCCGTATCCCGCCTTGAACGCCCATTCCGCCTCGCGGAGTATTTCGCCGGCATCCATACGGTAGCGGTGCACCTTGGAGTTGCCCTTCCTTATTCCGCAGTACAGGCAGTTCTTCTCGCACACGTTGCCGCACTCGATCAGGCCGCGGAACGACACCGCGCGGCCCACCTCGCGGCTCTTCACCTCGTAGGCGGCGGCGAAAAGCTCCTTCGCGTCGGGCCAGGCCAGGAGGGCGGCCAGCTCACTCTGCGCAAGCGCACGCGGCCGCGCGGCCGCCTTTTCCAGCAGCGTGCTCATGCAGTCGTAAGCTCCACGGAGAAAGGCCCGTCGTTGAGGAGACGCACCTTCATCTCGGCGCCGAAGCGGCCCGTGCCAACGCGCTCCGCCCCGAGGCGCGCGCGCAGGTTTGCCACCACGCGTTCGTACAGCGGCTCGGCCAGCTCCGGGCGCGCCGCGTTCGAGAACCCGGGACGCCGACCGTGCGACGTATCCGCGTAGAGAGTGAACTGCGACACCACGATCACGCTGCCTCCAACGTCGATGAGTGAGAGGTTTGTCTTGCCGCCCGCGTCCTCGAATATCCGCAGGTTGCAGATGCGCTCGGTCATCTCATCCGCCGACCTCTCCGAATCCGTATGCGTCACGCCGAGAAGCACAAGGTATCCCTTCCCGATCTCCGCAACACGTTCGTCGCCGATATCTACAGAGGCCTCGGTCACGCGCTGTATCCACGCCTTCATGTTCCATATCCTTTCGCTTCTTCCGCTCCGCATCCATATGCCCCGCATGAGCCTCAACCAATCTTCACGCCTGCGGACGCATCCACTATGGACACAGCACCTCCAAAAGAAAACTGGCGCCATGATATCAAGTTGCCGATGCCATGTCAATATTTGCGGCAACGCACCGCGCGGCGGCAAGCGTGCGGCAGGGCGCGATGCCCCCATCGCACCGCGCACAAGCCTATCTGCCGATGTATGGCCACGCACCGATGCCGTTTACGCCTATCTCGTCGCCGTCAGCGGCGGCGGAGTTGTCTATCGCAAGCTCGACCTCCTCCGCCCGCGCGGTGAACACCAAGTGATGGCGGTTGCACCTTACGCCCCACCCTCTCACCTTCTCCTTGGCGCGTCGGTCCACGAAAACCCAGCTGAGACGTTCGTCCGTTTCCGCTTCGGAACCAAGCGTCACCGCGAGGGGAAGGCGCACGGGACGGAACCTCTTCGCCTCTGCATCCTTCGCATCGAAGCAAACGACGTCAAGCGAATACATGCGCCCCGGAACAAGACCTTTCAGCTTCTGCACGAGCCTTGCGGCCGCGCCGTTCTTCTTCGCAAGCACGGCAAACGAATCGCCGGAAGCCGCGCCGCCCCAGCGGCGCTCGATGTTTTCCGCAAGCCCCCTCATCGTGCGGACGCACACGTTCCCTTCCGAGCGCCATCCGTCGAGTCCTTCGTTGAAGTCGCCGTTGGCGGCTATGCCGGGGAGATACTTCAGCCCGTAGCGCCCAGAGAGCATGTCCCTTCGCCCCTCTATGCAGTAGTGGCGCGCGAGCATGAACGTCCAGCGGTATATCTCCTCGTCGCCGTAGTAGCTGCCCCATACGCCCGCCAGTCCCAGTCCGTCGAACACGGGATTGTTCGCGAGCGCGTTGAACTGCATATCCAGGAAATATTTGATGTCCACCTGCGGATGGTGCCAGACGGAGAGGGTGGGGATCTGCGAGAAGTTCGCGAGAACCACGCCCGTCTTATGCATGGCGTCCGGGTAGAACGGGACGCCTGGGCGTATCTCGCGGAACTTGCGTCCGGCGTCTATGATGTAGTCCTCTATGTAGCGCCGCGCTTCCGCCTCTGTCGCTCTTGTGCGGCAGTATATCTCCGAAAGGACTTTCCCGCCGCCGAGGGAGGCATTTGCGGCGAGGGCGAAGATTTCGCGGTCGAGTCCGGCGAGCGTGGGTTTCTGAACAATCCATGTGTAGACCTTGCGGTCGCCGCCGTACCGCGCCACAAAACGGCGCATTCCGCCAACGTAGTCGCCAAAGAGCAGCGCATCGCCGAAGAGGGATTCGTCGATGGTCGCGCCATCGCATCCGGGACGGGAAATGCAGCGGCTTGAAAGGAGTTTCGAAGCAAAAGTCTCCGCATCCATGTGGCGCGATTCGAAATTGCGCAGGAAAACGCCGCCGTGACGCTTGAATTCGTCCCAACGCTCCTTCGGGATGTAGCCGCCGCTATGGGTGGTGCAGTTCGGCATCACATACTGCGAGAAGAAATCCCATCCGTAGGACGGATTGGTGTCCACCAGCGAATCGGCGCAGGTCGGGTAGTTGAGTATCTCTGCGATCTGCCGAACGACGATACGCCCGCCGCCGCCCGCCGCCGCGCCGGAAACCGAGATCGCGTGTCTGCCGGCCTTGACTTCGCGGAACGCCTCGCGCCCTGCCGAACCGGCGGCGAAAACGGTCTCGCCGTCCAGCCGCACCTCCGGGCACGCGGCTACATCCTCCACGCGCAGGAACACCCAGCCGTCCCGCGTGGCCGAAAACTCCGCCGCGTCCGCCAGCGGGGCGGAAAGGATCTCGGTGACGAGATTGTTCAGCCTACGGTGTCCTCCGGCATCGGCTGAAGTCCTCTTCGCCGTGCGGAACGGGTATGAGCCGGTGATGAGCGGGCTTCCCGCACCGTTGCGGCGCACCTCGTACGAAAGGCGTCCCTCCGCCATGGCACCCGGCAGGGCAAACCCGTTGACTCCCTCGGCGAGCGGCGCGGACGTCTCCCCGTCCTGCGTCTTCACCGTCACCGTGTAGTCTGCCGCCGTGTCGCCCGCCGGCAGTTCGCCGGCGAAGCGGAACGTCACCTTCCGGTCTGCGGCATCCACCTGTGAGAGGTACGGCGACCACGGGAAGAATCTCGGCATTTTCTCGCTCGCCGCCGCGTTAGGCTGCGCCGACCCTTTTTTCGCCGCTTCGTCAAGCGGCCTGAGCGACAGGTCGGCGAAGGCGATCTCCCCGGTAAAGCGCAGCGCGCACATTACGAGAATGTAGTTCTTGACGTTTGAGTTTTTTGGCGCGGTGATGTCCATCTCGTAGGGTGTCCAGGGCGAGTCCTCGGGGAACGCTCCGAACCCGGCCTCGGCCAACCATCCGTAGTTTATCACTGCGACGATCCCACGGCCCTTGAAGCCCTTGGTGCGCACCTTCGCGGAGAGCCGGTATCGCGCCCCCGGCACGAGCGTGTATCCGCCCTGGCGGAAGGAGCACTCCTTGAAAGGTGTCGCGGAACTGTTTACGAACCGGGCGCACGGCATTCCGTCTGGCCCGCCGCTCTGCTCGAAAAGCACGGTTTCGCCTATCTTCGCGTGCTCCGGCGGGTTCCAGAACGACGGATACTCCGTCTGGTCGGCCTCAAGCCGACCGTTGACCACGAGATTCTCGCCCGGCAGCACGATTGCGGCGCACAGCAGGCACAGGTTAAGCAGCGCCATATTTCGCTCCTATCTGAAGGACACCATGAGACCAGGAATGTATGCGATGAAATCGGATACGCCTGCGCGCGCGTTGCCGTGGAAGCGCCCGCCGATCAGGTCGTAAAGCCCCGCCCTCCCGGTGGCGGTCTCCACGCACGGCACGAAGTCGCGCACCGGCGCCATCCGGCCTTCGGCCTCGCGATATATCTTGAACGAGTAGAGACGCATGATGGAAGAGTAGCCGTAGTCAGGCTGCCCACCACAGTCGCCGGTAAATATGAAGACCGGCCATCTGCCCTCGACCCAGTTCGAGAATGTGCCAGTGGTGACAAGCGAACCGCCGCCATCCCCACATGTGAATGTCGCCGTGCTCGCCTGCGCCTCCAGATGGACAGGATTGCTCAAGTAGTCGTATCCGGCGGGATTCTGGACGGATTTACCGGTGTAGTGGTTGTAGCTGATGTAGTCCTGATTCTTACCACCGATGTAAAAATGCCAGTTCGCGGCATGGGTATGGTTGCCGCTGCTGGGCATTCTCGAACCCCACAGGTAGCAGTAGCCGTTCACCTGCCATGTCTTGGGCGCGTAGTAGTCCATCACGACGAGGTCGTTCGTGCCGTGCCAGTAGAGCGTGTTGATGTACTGGAGCGCAGAGGTGGACTGGATGTACCTTGCGCGCTTATAGCCCTGCGGCAGAACAGGCTTATCGACCTCAGTGACGAAATCCTCCACGCCTGAACGCGCGTTGCCGTGGAAGCGGTCGCCGACAAGGTCGTACAGACCCGCCTTGCCGGAGGCGGCGACGCATGGGATGAAATCGTGCACGAGGACGCTCTCGCCGTTGATGTCGCGGTATATCTTGAAGGAGTAGAGGCGCATGACAGTGCAGTAGGAGTTGTCGGCTGTGCCGCCGCAGTCCCCGGTGAAAATATAGAGCGGCCACTTGCCCTCCGTCCAGTCGGCGAAAGTTGCCGGCGAGACCAGCGAGCCGCTGCTCCCGCCGCATGTGAAGTCTGCCGCGCTCGCCTGGCATTCAAGATGGATTGGGTCGCTGGTGTAGTCGTATCCGGACGGATTCTGGACGGCCTTGGAGTTCTGGTGGTTGTAGGTGACGTAGCTCTGGTTGTCGGCGCCGCCAATGTAGAAGTACCAGTTTTCGGCATTCCTGTGTGCCGAACCAGCGGCTCTGGAACCGAATAGGTAGCAGTAACCGTTGACTTGCCAATCCTTTGGCGCATAGTAGTCCATCACCACAAGGTCGTTCGTGCCGTGCAGATAGCCGGTGTCGATGTACTGGAGCGCGGAGGTGGACTGGATGTATTTCGCCTTCCTGAAGCCGTCGGGCAGGGAACCGTAGATCGGCCCGGCCTTGAACTGGTATGTGCCGGACACCGTGCTCTCGTTGGCCTTGAAGAGATCGCGGACGACATCGTATAGGCCTACCTCGCCGTCGGAATGGCGGTAGCAGGGGATGAAGTTGCACCGCACTGTTCCGTCCTCGGCGGTCACCTTGAACGAATAGAGCCGCATGGTCGTGGGACAGGAAACCCACTTGTTGTCAATGTGATTGATGCCGAAGATGCAAAGCTCGCGGTTCATTGTCGGCGGTGTCGCATCAGCGGGTGCCATGCAGTACCCATAATGCGTTCCGTCATGGCGCGTCCATTGCACGATGTTTGTCTGCATCGTCACATGGACAAGATAGGTGCTGTCGTAGTTGGCGAGATAGTTGCTTGCCTCTCTGAGCCGGACTCCACCGCTTGTGTAGTAGTCGCCGTTGCCGTATCCAATAGCCTGCGTGGCATCGGATCTGATCACGAAATACCAGTTGTTGACGCCTTCCTTGTCGCGCTTGCCGAACAACGCACGGGAAGTGGAGTCGTAAGGCATCGTGATTTTTACGTCGCACTCGATCTTGTCACCCCACGCGGGGATGTACTCAGTATGGATGCACTGCTTGACGGGCGATTCAATGTAGGTGAGCCGCGTGTAGCCAGCAGGCAAGGCTACGTCATCGGCGGCTATTGACGGCAGCGATGCGGCAAAAGCGCCCGAAACCGCGAAGAGAGCAATTAATTTACCCCCATTCTTGGTTATTTTCTTCACTCTCATCGTTGTCTCTCCTTGTTGTTGAGTGGATCGGTGTGAAAACATCGCGGATTATACCATACATCCGCTCCCGCGTGTTTGAAGTTTGAAAGTTTGAGAGTTTGAAGGTTGTTTCGTTGAAGGTTGAAAGGCGCGGTGACCCTAACGCGGAAAACGGGAGGGCGCGTGTCCCCACGCGCCGCTCCCACCCCCGCTTAC
>CAMPAA010000077.1 GCA_946631345.1 uncultured Verrucomicrobiota bacterium | reverse complement strand
CGGCGGAACGGATTTGCCCCAACCCCAAGGCCGGAATGCCGCCGCCTTTGTTTGCGGGGGTGCGACATAATCCCGCCCTCAAAAAATGGGTAAACTCCAGGAAAAGCTATTGGGATCAATTCCCACGCGGAGAATCGATGAAGTTTGAAAGTTTGAGAGTTGTTTCGTTCAAGGTTGGAAAGTTGAAAGTTGCTATCGACTACCGACTTAAACCTTCAAACATAAAACCGCCCCTACCGTCGGGTAGCTATGGCAGTGACACCCAGTTAGGTATGGCCACGGGGATGTTCGGTGTTGGCCAGGGAGAAAGGCGGCATACATCTGATCAGCGCCAGATCCCAGAGCATACGCGGCGCGTCGCGCCAAACCTTGAGCGAACTGCGCCGCCGTCCATGCCACGCTACCGGCACCGCGATTGCAGATGGGGCCTTTCGTATAAGCTCCACGTCAAACGCGAAACGCTCCGTGCGCATCGTCTCGAAGACTGGTCTCATCAGCGCCATGTTGAACAGCTTGAAGCCGCACTGCGTATCCTTGATGCCGGTGCCGGTCAGTGCGCTGAACAGGCAGGATAGGATGCGCCGGTGCATCGGCCTGTCATCCCTGCCGCAGCGCCTGCTTCCGCATACGATGGCGGCTCCGCAATGCGGCGCAAACGCCTCGAACGCCACAAGCGGCACCGATTCGTCCACATCGCTCATCAGCACCCATTTTCCAGCCGCCGCCAGCGCGCCCCGGCGCACGCTGTATCCCTTGCCGCGGTTGCGGGGGTTGCGCAGGACCTTGACCGGCACTCCGCCGGCGTCGGTCACGGCGGCCACGGGCTGCGCGCTTCCGTCATCCACTACGATCGTCTCTACAAGCTCGAAGCCGCACTTCCCGGCGACCTCCTTCAGCCCAGGGACGTGCCCCAGTATCGCGCCAAGCATCCTCCCTGCGCCATAGACGGGTATGACGAGCGAAAGCGACTTCATGTCACTTCTTCAGGCTCATCCACGCTGGGAAGCGCGAACTCTGGGCCCGCGCCTCGCGCGACTGGTTGGTGTGGCCCGGAAGGCCGTTCTCCAGCTCCGAAAGGCGCGCCAGAAGCGCCTGCTGCGTGGCGGATGATGTCTGCCGCAGCTCTTCGATGGCCTGGCGCTCCGTCATGAGCTCCTTCTCGCGCGTCTGGAGCCGCTCGCGCAGCTCGCGTATCTGCTCCTGCAGGCGCTTTACGTCCTGGACCTGGACCGCAAGCCTGTCGACCTCCACCTTCTTCTCGTTCAGCGCACGCGTAAGCTCCTTGATGCGCTGGCCGCTTTCATAGGCCGTGCGCTCGGCGACGAGCCGCAGCGCGTCAAGCTCCTGGCGGAGCTGCGTTGTGCGCGGGTCTGCCGGGTTGGCGCGCAGGGCGCGCTGCTTCATGTCCTTGGAGTCGTCGCCGATCTTCTTGAGTATCTCTACCCTGCGGGCGAAAAGCCTCTCCGACCGTTCGCGCCAACGCTTCTGCGCGGCCTCGGCCTCGGCCTTTTCCGCCTCAAGCATGCGCTGGAGATCGTCGGCCTCTCCGCGCATCAGCCAATAGACGGCGGCCTCCATGTCGGCCGCCTCCTTTGCATTCGGCGGCAAACGGCGGATTTCGCTTTCAAGCGTGAGCGTCTCGCGCTTCGCGTCTGCAAGCTCTCGCTTGGCCCGTTCACTTTCTGCGCGCTCGGCCGACAACGCCTTTTCGCCCTCAGCGCGCACAATCGACACGGCCTCCTCCCGTTCCCGGCGTGCGGCGGAAAGCGCCTGCTCCCGTTCGACACGTGCGGCGGAAAGCGCCTGCTCCTGTTCGGCGCGGGCGGCGGCGAGCTCCTGGTCGTGCTCCTCGCGGGCGGTTGCAAGCGCGTGGGCTCCTTCCTCGCGTGCTGCGGCAACAGCCGCCTCAAGCGCCGCCGCCTTGGCAAGAAGTTCCGGCGATTCAACCTCTACGATCTTCTCCTTCTCGACAATCTTCTCGACGGGGACCTCTACCCGCACTTCCTTCTCTACGATCTTCTCTACGGGAACTTCCTTGATGACCTCTTTCTCCACTATCTTCTCGACAGGGACTTCCCTTACGACCTCCTTCACCACCTCCACCGGAACCTCAACGATTTTCTCGACGACCTTCACCTCCTGGTCGGAAGCAGGGGTTTCCGCCGCCGGTTCTGGCACGGGTTCTGGCTCGGATTCAGGCTCCGGCACCGGCTCCGGGGCGGGCTCAGGCTCAGCGGCAGGTGCAGGTTCCGGCTCCGGGGCGGGCGGCTCCTCCGCCGCAGGCGTTTCATCGGCGATCTCGTAGGCTGGCGGCACCTCCACCAGCTTGGAGCCTGCCGGGAGTCGCCCGCTTTTGAGCAACGCCTCCGCAGCATACTTGTTGAACGGGCCTCGCGGCATTCCGTCGCCAATATCTATCGACCAGCGCATGTCGAGGAACGGCACCTCGACCGCAGGCATCCAGTTCTCGCCGTCGCTCGACACCTCCTGCCCCGGCTGAATGCGGCCCATGCGCGCCCATTCAAGCATACGGTCCCGCGTCTCGGGGCCGAACGTGTCATCCTGCGTCCTCAAATACCATTTTTCCGCCATGCCGCCTCCTGCGCTGCGTTCAACGTTTCATCCCAAAGAACTTCTTCGCGCCCGACGCCCCCATCCGGGCAAGCTCCGCCTGCGCCTGCCGCTCAAGGTCGGCAAGCGTCGCCTTGTGGCCCGGCCTGAAGATTTCGCGCACTGTCGGCGGCGGTTCGTCGGATACGATCTCCGGCTCCAGCACCTCCATCTGCCATTCGCGCGGCCTCACCTCCGTAAGCTTCGCGATCTGCGCCTCCAGCTCCGCCACGCGGGCCTCGCTACGTTCAGCGCGTGCCCGCAGGGAGTCGGCGTCCGCCTTGGCGGCGGCAAGCTCCTCGTCCTTCGCGGCAATCGAACGCTCCGCCTCGTTCTTGAGTTCGGCCATCGCCTTCTCGGCCTCGACCTGAACCTCGGCCATAGCCTTCTCGGCCTCCGTGCGCGCCTCAGCCACCGCCTTCTCCACCGCTCCGCCATGGTCGTCGCGGTATATGCGGCATGTGGCTGACAGCGACTTGGCCTTGATGAGGTCGTCGATCACCGCGCGGTGCGTGGGGCCGTAGAAGCGACCCGGCTCGTTCTCCACGATCCAGTCCATCTCCAGCATCGGCTCGAGAGAGGCGAGCTTCCAGCTCTTGAGGTCGTTCGAGAGGCCGGCGAACGGCTCAACCCTGCCATCCTTCACCCATGCGAGCAGCTTGCCGTCATCGACGGGTCCGAACACCTTGCCATCGGCATTCTTGACGTACCAGTTCATTTGCCGAGCTCCGCGCTGCGCGCCGCCGCCGCCTCAAGCGTCGCCGCGACGACATCCTTGAAGTCGCTCGCCCTCATTACGTCCATGCCCGCCGCAGTCGTGCCGCCCTTGGTGGCCACGCCCGCAATGAACGCGCCGAGGTCCGCGCCGCTCTGCCGGAGATACGCCGCCGTGCCGAGCATCGTCTGCTCCGCGAGCTGCCTGGCGACTGCAGGCTTCAGCCCCAGCTTCACTCCGCCCTCGGCCATGGCCTCCTCCATGTAGGCGAAGAACGCGGGGCCGGAGCCGGAAAGCGCCGTCACCGCATCGAAGTGCTTCTCCTGCAGGACGGCAGTCTGCCCGGCCGCCCCGAGTATGTCCGACACGAGCTTCACATCCGACTTCTTTGCGTTCCGCGCCGGGCAGATCGCGCACATCCCCTCCTTGGCGCGCAGCGCGAGGTTCGGCATCACGCGCACGAGGCGCACCTTCGCGCCGAACATCCTGCGCAGCGTGGCGAGCGACTTGCCGGCGACTATCGATACGAGAAGGGTCTTCGCCGTAAGCAGGGGCTTTACCTGAGCCGCGAGGGCGGCGACATCCTGCGGCCTTACGGCGAGAAAGATCACCGGGGCCTCCTTCACCACCGCCACGGCTTCAGGGGTGGTCTTCACTCCGTAGAGCTTCGCCATCTCCTTTGCGCGAGGCGGGAAGTTCTCCGCCATCACAACGTCCTTCATCGCAAACGCACCGGCGGCCGCGACCGCCTGCACGATACCTTCGGCCATCTTACCGGCCCCGAAAAAACCAAGCGTCCTTTTCATGCCGCAATTATATCACAAATCGCTGACAGTCAGCAGGCACCGCGCATGGAAAAAACAGCCGACACGGTGCGCCGCAGGATCCAGAAATCAAGCCACGGGCTCCAGTTTAGCACATAGTACGTGTCAAGCGCCACGCGTCTGGCGTAATCGGTATCGCTGCGACCGGACACCTGCCACAGCCCGGTAATCCCCGGCCTAACCGAAGAGAATACCGGATAGGAGTCGCCATAGTAGTCGATCTCGTCCCTGACGATGGGGCGAGGCCCTATCAGGGCCATGTCGCCGGAGAACACGTTGAATATCTGTGGTAGCTCATCAAGCGACGTCTTGCGAAGGAACCGCCCGAGCGGAGTGACCCTGGGATCTCTTGTCAGCTTGAAGTTCTCCCGCCACTCCTTCGCCGCTCGCGGATTGGACGCCAGCAGTTTCCGCAACCGCACATCGGCATCGCGATACATCGAGCGGAACTTGAGAATACGGATGCGCTTACCTCCCTTGCCCAGCCTGTCGTGCCAGTAGAACACCGGGCCGCGGCTCGTGAGCTTGATCAGCAGGGGAATGACCAGGAACGCCGGAAGGAAAAAGAGAAACACCAGCATCGCAAGGAGGGCATCCAGTATCCGTTTCTGGAAGCGCTTCATCTTCATGCGACCCTGATTAATCATTTCAAGCCCCCCCACGCCGTCGAAACTGACGGCACGCGCGCCGAGAATGGGGAACGTCCTTACCGTCGGAAGATATTCGATGTACGTGAACCATTTGGTGAACTCCTCCATCTGCTGACGGAATAGGCGGCCATCCTGGCACGCAAGCAGGATCTTGATGTCCTTTTTACGGGCGACCGTCACGATGTCGCGCAACGTGCCAAGGTAGCGGATGCCGCGTTCGGCCAGCTCGCGGTCGTGCCACTGCCTGCGGCGCTTCTTGCGCCCCAGCCGTTCGGTGCCGGCAAAGTAGCCGACGATGTGGAACCCCACATAGGGATTGCCGGACAGTATTGACGCAACGCGCTCCGGCACTTCGCCGCCACCCGCCAGAAGCACCGGTATCTGCCCTATGCCGGCCCTGAAAAGGAACCACCGCATCCAGTTGCGGAAAGATTGCGCGAGCACGGCGGTCATTATCCCGGAGAGGACTATGACTACGCGAGACGAGCCACGGGTCGTCTGGTATGCAAGCACCAGATACACCAGCACCGCCAGATGCGTAAGCATGGCCGAGCCGAAAAGCCGCCTCATCTCCTCGACTGGAGGCAATGGCGCGGCCGGATACATCCAGTTGCCGTGGTAAAGGTCGAACAGCATGTTGAACACGAGGAAAAGGATGGCGACAGGCCAGAACTCGAGGTAGTCCACCGGCGAATATCCGCCGATCGGCGTTGAAATCCCCGCAGCCGTGAGCCCTTTCCCCAGCAGCCAATAGCCGTACACCGCAATCGCCCACATCGCATATACGCATGCGATGTCGGCGATCCAAAGCGCTATTACGCGAATTCTCCCTTGCGTGAACATGATGAACTGTGGCCGGAAATTATACCATAAACCTGACGTGTCCGAAAAAAACCGCCGCCGAAAAGGGATCGGCGGCGGCAGTTTGCGGGTGATTCCCGGCAGACTTATTCTTTACCGGCTCACGGGTTAGTGTCAGACCCAGTCTTAGTCTCCTGCTCCTGCTGTGTCGCGGCCTGCTCTGCGGCGGCGGCAGCCTTTGTCTCTTCAATCGCTTTCGCGACAGCCTCAGCGATGGCCTCAGCAACCTCCTGGGCGGCGACAGCCTTTACCGCAGCTTCTTCAGCCTTTTGGGCGGCCTCCTCGGCCTCAGCCGCAGTCGCAGCGGCGGCGGCGTCCTCAGCGGCGATCTTGGCTTCGTCAGCGGCGGCCTTGGCTTCGGCGGCCTTCTTCTCGGCATATGCCGAAGCATTTGATGCGGCGGCGGCCTCCTGCGCCGCTGCTGCGGCGGCCTCTGCCTTTGCGAGGGAATTCGTTGCCGCAGAAACCGCTTTCTCAATGTTCTTGGGCTCTTCATTCTTAGCATTATCATATGCCTCCTCAGCGCCATCCATAGCGCTCTTCACATAGGCCGGGAACGCATATGCCTCGGTAACCTCATTCGCGCTTTCAAGCCTCTCGGATGCGGAAGCGTTGTACTTGATCTTCCAGTTGCCGTACGCCGCAGAACCGGCGTTTTCATCGCTCGCCGAGCAGTCGGCGCAGATGGACCAGCCCTTTGCGACCGCAGTGACTTCAGGCGTTCCGGGGATCTTCTCGCACCAGCTGCACTCCTCCGCCGTGGCCTTGGTCGTTACGACGGCGTCAGGCGCCATCCATCCGGCAAAGCTGCCTTTGACCTGGACAAAACGGGAAGTCGCCAGCCTGCACGGATCGCTTGTGACCGTATCCTTGAGCGTACCGAAACCGGAACCTATGAGATGGAACGGAAGCTCAGGATCGTTGGAGGTGAGCATCCACACGACCTCGGTCTTGGTGGCCTTCTTGTCGATGCGGTTTGCGATCTGCCACGTGAGGGTGACGTTGAGCCACTTCCTGTTCGTGACGTTCCAGAACAGGTACCCGAACGGCTCGGACTTCTTGGTGAAGCGCTCGCCCTTGATCAGCGTTCCGCAGTCGCAGCCCCAGATTACGCCCTTGATCTTTACGGAGCCTTCCTTGCGGTAGAGGTTTCCGGCGGCCTCCGCCTCATTGTCGGTGCGGCAGTCGCAGGCGATTCCGTTCACCTTGCCGGATCTGGTTTTCGTGGTCTTTACGGTGAGATCCATTTCATAGAACTGCGCATCGGCGTAAAGTGCGCCGGCGGTCAGCACTGACGTTAGAGCCATTATTAGTTTTTTCATTGTTTTCTCCTTTTGGGGTTGTTGATAAAATCCATTCAATTCGAAACGGACTCCTGGGCATCCGGGATTTCGTAGTTCTCCTGTAGCCACGCCTCGGCCGCGTCCACTCCAGACCACTCCTCGCCGGTTATCGTCTCGTACGTCTCCTTCACCTGCGCGGAGGCAGGGGAACCACTATCCATGATGTTGGCAATCACCTGAATCGCCGCCAGCTCGTCGATGCCAACAAGTTCGTTGGCGACATCCTCAATCATGGACTTGTCCGCAAGCGCCCCAAGCGCCAGTTCAATGGCACCGGCCTTCAGGCCATCATCCTCCACCGACTGAAGCGCGGTGACCCACTCGTCGTGTGCCTTCTCGGCGATCTTCTCGTCCTTATCGGAAAGGAACGGCGTCATTTCCGCCAAGGTCTCCTCGCCGAACCATCCAAGGGACTCTATCACCTTTTCCCTGAGATCCCTGTTTGTCGATTTGGCGATATCGGCGGCCAGCAGGCGCACATCCTCCACATCATCGTTCTCGACCGCCTTGTCGGCGCGGGCAAAGAACTGCTGGTCTTCCGCAGAATAGGCGTTACCTTGTTCATCGCGGTAGATGCCGTCGGTCGCCCCTGCGCCCATGCGACCATCAGCCGTTGCATATCCCCGCTTGCGCTTGCGTAGCGCGCCATCCTTCACCGCCGGCGCCTTGCGAGGATCCTTGACTGCGTTCTTGGCGGCGTTCTTCTGCACCAAAAGCGCCTTACGTGGCGCCTTTCTGGTCTTTTCAACCTTCCCGGAACCATCATCATCACGGGAAACCGCGACAAAGAACAATACCGCACCCAGCGCCGCAACGACCGCAACAATCAATCCCGCTTTTTTCATAATCCCCCCTTTTCCATGTCAATTTGCGACGGCCAGACTCATCCATCCGGGCAGATACACCTCCGCACCCGTAACGGTGCCCACCCATTTTGGCGGCGTACCTGCACCGTATACATCACGATACCTTAGCGCGAACTCGCCCACCGCCATCATGACCCTGCAGGTCGCCCGCAGCCGGTTCGGGACCGAATCGGGGGCAAATCCGGGAGACAGGAACAGAAGTTCGTCCGCCCGAGGCGCACGCCCAGCCTTCCAGGCTTCAACATACTCGCGGCATTTCGCGCCGGCCAACACCAGTCGCTTCGCATGCTTCGGCAGGTCTGCAAGACTCCTCACATAGCCAATGCCGCTTGCCTTTGGCTCCGCAGCATAGAAAGCGCGTATGTCCTTCGCGGCCATTACCCACCCAAGGCTTTCCTCGTCGTCAACGACCCATATCTTGGGCTTGTCGCCATTGACAAGCACGCGGTTCCCGTCAACGGCTATGGATGGCGACTTGCCATTGGCCATCCACCTTCCGCACAGCCACAGGGAAAGCACCGCCACCAGCGAAAACGCCACCGCACAGGCGCATGGCTTCAGGTAGTCTTTCCATCTCAGCCAAGGACGAGACTTTGCGAAAGTAGCAAGAGTGGCGACAGGCACGATCCACAGCGACCATGAACTCAGCAGCGGGTTGAACGCGGAGGCTATGGCAAACGCGCCCCAGACGACAAACGCCGTGGATCTGCCTCCACTCTTCGCAAAACGGAAAAGGACGGCGAGCAGCGTGGCCCAACCCAGCACCCACGCAAACCGCATGAACCAGCCGACTGCCGCCATTACGGTGAAATGGCCGCTGATAAGCGTCCAGGTAACATATCCATGCTTGATTGGCTGATACCAATCCATATAGGCCCGCCCCGGGCGAATGGAACCCCACCCGGCTGGCGCATCCGCCAACATGCGCGGAACTGCCTGGAAGACAGACACACGGCGCAGATTTCCCTCATCGCTGAATTTCGCAACGAGGGAACGCCCGCCGCCAAATGCAAAGAATGCGGCCGTCAGCAGAAGCAGGATGCCGCCAGCCATCAATATGCTGCGTCGGGAGATTCGGCCACAGTAGCGATGAATGAGCATTACCGCCGTCCCCAGCAGGAATACCGCCAGCAACGAGCGGGAGCCCGTCATATATTGCAGCACGCCGCACGCGATGAAGCCAACAGATCCAACCGCCTTGATCCAAGGCCGGGAGAAATAGATCAGCATTGAAAGGAATACAAAGCCAAACGACACAAACAGCATTGCCGTGCGGTTGGGGTTCCGGTAAAAAAGCCGGAACCGCCCCGAACCACGCCAGATGTCCTTTATCCGCTCCTCCGTTTCGGCAGAACGGTCCTCATTCCACATTTCTGGGATCGGCCCGGAGTAAGAAGGCTCGGTATCCACTACAACCCGCATCTTGTCCTTGCCGACAGAAACGGTGTCTGGTCTGCCTTTCAGGAAGCGGTAAGCCACCATCGGAGACTTTGCCTGACGATGTTCAATCGTGAAGGCATCGCCATCCCGTCGGGCCGTCCAGCCTGGTGGACCTACAAACGAGCGCCCGTCCTTCGACCTTATCTTGAACTCGACCACACCTGCATCAGGCATGTAAAGCCGATAGAGAGCCGTCCCAGCCATTGGGGCCACATACATCTTGGCGAACCGCACAGCCTCGTCCTTGACTGACGCCGCGATGCATTGCGCTACGACGCCTATCAGGCAGACGAATATGGAAACGGCCTTCCTCATGGAATATGCAAGTCGAACGCCCCCTGCCTCTCAATCCTCATTTCGTCAGGAAATATCAAACGCCATGTCTGCTCATCAACCACCATGAATCCCATTCCAGGGTACCGCAGCGCTAAATTGGTCACGGCGACGGCGACCGCCTGCTCAACCCGCTTTGCCGAGGCGGCGCTTTCGCAGCGGACGATCACCGCCGGCTTCCCGTCGGATTCAACCTTTGCGGCAACCGCAATGTGCTTGCCGTACAGGTCATCGTAGCCCTTCATCACCTTGGCGACCGCCTGGCAGAACTCCATGCGTCGTTCGGTGGACACCTCGCCGAACATGGCAAGCGGGCGCTGCCGCTCGCCCGAGCCGCAGCCAGCCGCAAACAGCGCCAGCGCCGCAACAAAGCATGCCGCGAACGCACGCATCTCCAGTCGAAATCCTGCCGTCACAGTTCTCATTCGTCCAACCCGTCAATGGCTACCGTAAAGCCACGTTTTACCTTCACGCCATTCAAGCTATCCTGGAACCAGGCGGCTCCGACCGCAAATGGCAGCGACATATCAATCATGAACGGGTCGTCCGGATCCGGCATCTCGCATCCGCAATCATGCCATCCGGGGAGCGCCACCCCCTTAAATTTCGCCGTGACCTTCTTTGAGCCGAATAGAACCTTCATCGAACCGGAAACAAGCCCCGTGGATGCGGCAAACTTAAGCTTGATGTCGGAAGTCTTCGCCGCAAGGGCAAGGCCACTGTTCGATACCGTCACCTCCGCTTTGGGCGAAGACGTGAGCGCACCATATGAACCGCTGGACCACCCGTCCGGCACGACAGCGCAGATCATGGCGGGCACATCGCCAAACTGCGCCAAGAAATAGTCGCCCAGCCCCATGCCGGAACGGTACCAGCTTCCCCGCACCTGGCAGTCGTGCACAGATTCAGGGACGGCAGTATGCGCCCAGCGCGCCACCGTTCCTTCACAGTTCTTCACGGCGCGCGGATATTCAAGCTGCGAACCGTTCGGCTTCAGGTACACTGCGGCTGCGATGTAATCCTTCGCGCGGCACCTGAAGATTGGCAGCACCGCATAACCATCCGAATCCAGCGTTACCGTGGCAGTGCCGGAGAGCGATTGGCCGTTCCCGAGCACGCCGGCCCATTTGGCCTTGCCGTTGGAGGCGACCGACTTGATCTGCACATAGCTCCACCCGGCGGGATCGCTGGATTTGAGTTCCGGCAGAACCGCCGTATAGGATCCTGCAAACGCGGCGGCATACGAACCGACGCCCAGCCCAAGGCTTCCTGAAGTCAAGCTCGCATCATATTCAGGGTCGTCCACCTCTGCCGATATCCGTCCCTCGGCATCCAGTTCAAGGGCAAGCGCCATTCCCTTTGCTGCAAGCGCCGCCGTCGCCAAGCCATTGGTTAGCGAGGACCATACGCCCTTGAACGAGATCTTCGAGGTGCCCATCCTGATGTATTTCGCCGTAATCTTGTTCTTTGCCGACAGTGACAGCTCAAGCACGCCTTTGACCACTTTTGACCCGTCTTCCGCGACATACAGAGGCAGAGTGGCCTTGACGGCTTTGCCAAGCAGCGCATTTCCGCCGGCTGCGACGTCGCTGGCGTCATTAACCGTAAACTTGAACGTGGTCTCCGGCCCGACTGACGAACCCTGCTTCATCCTGAACGTGTATTCATAGGTGCCTGGCTTTTTGGCCGCACCGGAAAGCCGCACGCTGCCGTTCTCAAAGACAAGCTTGACGCCATTGGGAAGCTTACCCGACACCTTCTTGAACGACACCTTCGCCGCCGTAACGTTGTAGGCCGGTTGCGGAGCGAAGGCCTCTGCCGCGTCAAGCGTGGCAAACATCGAGATGCCGTAGGCGCGTTCGGCAAGGACGGGAGTATCCACATCCCGGAGCAGGACCGTGAGCGTTCCATCGGCAACGGCTGAGGCCGCAGAGCCGTCCGCCGCCGCCAGTTTGAGCACAAACTCCTGATCCGGCTCGGTCCGCCCCGTGTCAAGCATTGCAAAATCAATCGTACGCACCCCGCTCTCGCCATCGGCCCATGTCAAGGTAGCCGAGTCGTCCCATGAGTACCGCACGCCCTTTTCGGCATCGCCGCCGGCGACCTGCACTTTGACTGAAACCTTGCCCGACGAGCCGCCGCTCCGCGAAACCGACACGACGCCTGATTTCTGGAACTCAAAAACGGTTATGTTCTCCGCATCAAACGCAACCCGCCCCGGCTTCCAGAGCTGCCATTCAAGGGTTCCGGAAGCAGGTGTGACCGGAATGGTTCCGCTCTTAAGCGCCGTGAAGAATCGACCGCCGTCCTCCGCCTCGCCCAAATCCTTTAGGAAGGAGGCGTCTGGAGCGCCAAAACCTTTGAGACGGTAGGTAAGGCCCTTCTCCACAGCTAATGCAACGGACTTTCCGTCCACCGACAGCGAGGCGGTCTTCTCCGCCGGCTCGATTACCAACGTCGAGCTGACAGATATAGACAGCTCCGTATCCGTTCCGTACTCCCGCGCAGTGGCGAAGGACGAAACCTGAAGGAAGCAGTCGGTATCGCCATTGAACGCATAGCTGACGGAATTTGTCCCGCGTGCAAGTGCAGTGGACTTGCCGTTGGCATAGCGCACGACGGTCAAGATTGCCGGGTTGTCCGCCGGGGCGCCGCTTGCGGAGAAGGTCACGCGACGGGACGGCACCGAGACGAGCTTGAAGCTCTGCACCGTCTGGTTCACCTGAAGTTTGGCAGAAACGGATGCTTCGCCAGGGATCAGGCTAAGTGAGGTTGTCTGCACGTACTTGTTCGCCTCGCCGACTCCATCGGAGAGCTTTAGGAGCTCGTTCAGGCGGTTTATGTTCTCGGCCGTATCGTACACCTTTTCCGCATCGCGGAATGAGTTGAAGCGGGCGACCACCTTGTCATCCTTCACCAGAAGGACGGTAGGATTGCCGAGCCGAGCCGCCGTAGAACCCGGAGCCAGCCATTCAGCGGTGAACTTTGTGGTACGGTCGATTGCAGCCTTTGCGTCGGCAAGCGCAATCCCCTTCCGCGAAATGTAATATGCGCCGCTCGCCGTGGCGAAACCTGGCAGGCTCGTGGTTCCTACCGCATACGACAGAAGCCGGGCCAAACCGCTCCCGGCGGCAGTCGCCGGCGATGAGGCCTTGCTCTGGTCAAACAGCACGAGAGACACCTTTTTCTCCTTCGCCCATGCCTTGAACTCGTCAGAGGCAAGCAGCGAGTTCTCCATTCCATAGCAGTACGGGCACCACAGAACGCCGGAGAACATCGCCAGCACATAGCCATCCTTCGCTTTTGCCGCCGTATAGTCCATTGTCCACTCGCCATAGTCGAAATCCTCTCCGATCCAGGCAGGATTGCGGTTGCTGTTCCCCTCGGGCTTCACTATGCCTATCGAGGAGGTGCCGCGCACCGTCCCGTCGCTTCCAAGCAACGTGAGCGGCACCGTTCCGCCTGCGGCCACGCCGCCGGGCAGCGACACCTCGGCATATGCCTCCGTCGCTCCAGCCGTCCATGCCACCGCAACCGTCGAATCCCCGCAGACCAGGCTGTTCGTGTAGGCGATTCCGTTCGGCTCGCGCGTCAGCGGCACAACAACCTTGCGGCCTGCGGCGTACCCCTCTTCAACCTCAAGGCGGGTCGTCGCGGAGTCCGGCAGCAGGAAATCCCCGCCGGCGTACGGGTAGGCGCCCGCCACAAGCTCGATGGAACCCATCAGCTGCTGCGCAAGCGTCCCCTCCTTGACCGGCATGCTGCCCGCCCGGCCACGGAACGCGATGTAGTTTGCGGAGTGCTTCTCAGGCTCCGTTCCGTCACGGTTCCAGTACACGGCGATGTAGGGATAGCCCTTGTTGCCGTCTATGGCGAGATAGTCGGGATCGTTGGGCTTGGCGAACTGCATCGCCTTGCCGAGGATATTGTCCGTGGTGAAGACCATTATGAGCTTCTTGCGCGCCTGCCAGGA
>CAMPAA010000076.1 GCA_946631345.1 uncultured Verrucomicrobiota bacterium | reverse complement strand
GGCGGGTCGTTTGTTTTGGGAGACAAAGCGCTGGAGATAGGCACCGCGAACCAGACGAAGCTCTGCGGCGGGCCGGTGAAGGGGGCGCTCTTCGACTTCCATCCGCAGCTGGACGAATACCTCAAGACGCACCTTTTCGGCGACATCTTCGCGCGCGACAACGTTGACTGGCGCACGCGCGAACTCGTCACGATTGCCGCGCTCGCGGCGCGTCCCGAGACGGAGCCGCAGCTGAAGGCGCACATCGCCATCGGAAAGTTGAACGGCATCACCGACGCACAGGCGAAGGCGATTGTGCGGCGTGTCCAATGTCCGCGCGATCCCAAATATCTTCCCGCGAACTGGTCGCCGATTCCCGTGGGCGAGCCGAACACCGCGTACGCCAAGTACTTCATCGGCAACAGCTACCTCCACAAGCTGACGCTCGACCAGGTTCCCGCATTCGGAGTCACGTTCGAGCCTGGCTGCCGCAACAACTGGCACATACATCACGCCAAGACGGGCGGCGGGCAGATGCTCATCGTCACGGCGGGCGAGGGCTACTACCAGGAGTGGGGCAAGCCGGCGCGCCGCATCGGGAAGGGCGACACGGTGAACATCCCCGCGAACGTCAAGCACTGGCACGGCGCCGCGCCGAACTGCTGGTTCCAGCACATTGCGCTCGAAGTCCCCGGCACGGAGACATCAAACGAATGGTGCGAACCGGTTGACGCCGCGGCGTATGCCGAAGCCACCAAATGAACAACAATACGAGGAAACAGAAATGAACAGAAAAGAATTCATCAAGGCAATGGGCGCGGCTGCGGGTGCGGCGGCGCTTGGGAACATCGGCTTCGCCGAGGAAGGAAAGAAGAAAAATGAACAAGAGCATCGTCATCTACTACTCATGGAGCGGGAACACGCGCTTCGCCGCCGAGACGATCGCGAAAAAAGCAGGTGCGGCGCTATTCGAGATCAAGGCCGAGACGCCATACAACAGCGACTTCAACAAGTGCTGCGACGAGGCGAAGCCGGAGTGCTATGGAAAGAAACTGCGTCCGATCATGCCAGTCTCGGGACTCGACCTGGCAAAATATGACGTCGTCTTTGTCGGCACGCCGAACTGGTGGGGCACGATGGCTCCGCCTGTGCGCACGTGGGTGACGCAGAACAAAGATGCGCTCAAGGGCAAGACGGTTTGCCTTTTCCAGACGCACGGCGGCGGCGGAATGCAGCGCGTTGGCAGGGAGTTCGCAGAGATCATCGGCGACACGGCGAAAGTTCTGCCGCCCAAGGCGTTCGGCGGCTCGTCGATTAAGTCCAGCGTTGCCGCGCTTGAAGCGTTCGCCGCGGAAAGAATCGCCGGAAAGCAATGATACGGGCGAAATGGCCTCATCGAGGCGTTCTACAGTTCTACAGGTGCGCGCCGCGCACTTCGGTTGAGTTGGCGGGGCGGATTGCGGTAAAGTTGCCCTTTATGGTTTTATGGGCAACTTTACGCGGATGAATCGCTGAAAAAATCTTATGGAGACTGCTTGACTGCGGTAAAGATTGGCATAATAGTTTTTTAGGCATGTTTCACATTGTAAAGTGATTCGGGAAATGGTATAATGTCGCCCAAACAAGGTAAAATAGGCCAAAAAATTTTTATGGACGACTTTACTGCAATCGAAATTCCCGAATGGACAGGGTCGCACCTTTCGTATGGTGCGTTTCTGTCGTTCGCGCAGCGCATCGTCGCCGTGACGCAGACTGCGGGCTACGATGTGCTCGCGCTGGAGAAAATCGGCCCGGCGTTCTCGGCCGCAGTGGAGCGGTTCGCCGCCGCGCTGAGCCGCCACGCCGCTTTCGATGGCACGCCCGCCGTCGCCGCCGCAGACGCCCGCCGCGATGCGCTGTGGCTGGCGCTATGGTCGGCTTGGCGGCATGTGGAGAAAATCGGCGGCGAAGACGAGTTCTGCCGCGCCGCCAGGCGGCTGCGTTCGGAGATGATGGCGGCGAAGGGGCTCTACCTTCACGAGATGACGCGCCAGACGGCTGAGATCGAGACGCTGCGGCGCGAGCTTGCGAAGGAGGAGAACGCCGCCGCGCTCCAGACGCTGGGGCTGGACAAGATCGCGGCGGAGATGTTCGCGGCGGACGATGCGTGGCGCGAGGCTGTCGGGCGGCGAACCGACGAGCAGACGGCGCGCATCGCGGCACGGGCGGCGGTCGGGACGTCGGAGTCGCTGCGCAAGGAGATCGCCGCGCTGCTGACGGAGGTGTTCAGATCCGTGAATGCGGTCAACCGCCTGCACCCGACGGAGGCAACGCGCCGTGCGGCGGCGGACATCATGGGCGTGATGGATCATTACCGCATCATCGCCGCCCGCCCGGCCAAGAAGCGTGGCAGGGCCGAATCCGCCACGGAGCAGCCGCCCTCGCGTCCGTCCATTTCATAAATTGGATAGATGACAATGACGGCACGCAAAGGGGGCGCTGACTTTGGGGGCGTTGACTTTGGGTATGAAGTGGTGTACAATTGCGCGCCAAAGGGAAAGGTGAAAAAATGCAAATGAAAAAAAAAATCAAACCTGTACTTTTGGCGGCCATTGTTTTTGCGGTGCTCTGCATGACGGCATCCGGCCGAACCGTGCTGTGGCACCACTTTGACGAGCGTGCGCCGGGCGAGACTGCGCTGGCAGGCGACGTGTTCGTCAACTCCGCGTCCGACGACTACGGCAGCGGTACGGCGTACTCCATCGGCACCGGCAACACCCTTGGCACGGATTCCGCTTTCATGCCGAAGTTTGCGCCGACCATCTCCGCCGCGCCCGATATCATATACGATCCAATCTCCGGTTCCGTGCACACGAACAGGTCTGCGGTCAGTTTCCGCACCGAAGGGACGGCAGGTTCGCTCTCAGGCGGGGCGGTGGTCATAGAGGACAGCGCGGAGTTCCGTCTCACCGACTACACGGTGGAGTGCTTCGTCTGCTCGACCAGCACCACGTTCAACCTCATTGCGCCGATAGTGGGCAAGATATACGGTGGAGCATTCACGAGCGAGTCGTGGCAGCTCGGCATGCTTACGAACGGCAAGGTGTTCATACGCTACAATCGGCAGCCATCCAACACGCAGGGAGCCGGCACGCACATGATAAACGACGGGCTGTGGCACCATCTTGCGCTCGTATGCTCCTATGATGCCGAGGAGGGCAAATCCGTATTCCGGGTGTACGTGGACTACGAGTTCGACTTCCAGGCCTCGCGCGCCGGCACCACGGCCTATGGCGTGGAAGCGGGCAAAAACGACATCTACGTGGGCGGGTACACATACAACGGGCGGCGTTTCGACGGGCAGATCGACGAGCTGCGCATAACCGACGCCGCCTTGACCGAAGACCAGTTCCTGCGCCGCCGTCCGCCCTTCGGCGATGGCGATGCGCTCGTGTGGCTGCCGCTCGACGGGACTTCCGGCGCGCAGATATCGGGTTCGCTGAACGCCGGATGCGGGCCGCAGGCGAAGATAATAACCGTGGGCAACGGCGTGACCGCTCCCGTCTATTCGGCTGAAACGGTTTCGGATACGCTCCGCACCGACGTAACCCGCGCACCGTTCGTCGAGAACGGAACCTCGGCGCTGTTCACTACGAACGGCACCGCCAACTCAGGCGCGTGCATACACCTGCCGAACTACCGCTACGTTGAGACGAATCTCACGGCGGAGCTGTTCTTCAGGACGGCGGGCAAGATCACCACCGGCACCTCGCAGACGCTACTGAAGATATCGGACCTCCCGATCCTGCAGCTCACGCTCGACAACACGAAACCCGGAATGTTCATTGTGGTGTACAGCAACATTACCAATGCGAATCTGTCGAGCAAGTGGACTAGCTTCAATGTGGGGGCAAACCTGGATGACGGCAACTGGCATCACGCGGCGCTTGTGTATGACGCGGAGAACCAGACGCTGAAGGTCTACATCGACTATCAACACATGAAGACCGAAAACAACGTAAAGCTCTCGACCGTACCGGCGGTCGCCGCCATCGGCGCGACGCCATGGGGCTACATTCAGCATTTCCACGGCTGGATCGACTCCGTGCGCTTCACGCAGAAGGTGCTTGAGCCGAGCGAGTTCCTCAACGCTTCGTCGCGGGTGTACGACGAGGCCGAGAACACGGTGTTCCACTTCGCGATGGACGGCGACTACGAGGCGTTCGCCGGCGGCCAGGCGATCATGGGCATCGGATATCCGCATGGCGATGACGATGCCGCCCCTGCGTTCGCTTCCGAGGTGAGGCATGCCGAGCTGCTTCAGGATGGCGAGGGCGGGAGCAACGTGCACACCAACGAAGGGTCGGCGTATATGGCAGGCTCCACGATCCACTTCCCGAACGTTCCCGGCCAAGGTGCGTTCGACCAGACGGCGGAGTTCTTCTGCAGGCTCACATCAATTCCCTATCTGGCCGGCCTCCTGCGCGTGAACGCCAAAGCCAACGGATTGGACATCGGCGATCCAGTGTGGGCGCTGTACGGGGAAATGACGTATATCCAGTTCCGCTGCTCCACAGTGACGAACGGCGTGGTCAGCGTGGACAGGTATCTGGCTACGACCGTGACGAAGGCGTCGCTATGCGATGACAAGTGGCACCATGTGGGAGTCACGTTCCAGCAGGTTGACGCCGGGGAGAACACGCAGATCACGCTGTACATCGACGGTGAGCAGAAATGGCAGGCTAAGCTGACAGGCACTCTATACACTTACGACAGCAATGCCGTCGCCATTGGCGCGGCCTCCCAGCATGCCGATGGCGCGATTACCGGCTACATCGACGAGGTTCGGATCACCAAGGGCGTGCTTCCGCCGAGCAGGTTCCTCTGCCGGTACAGGCGGCCTCGCGGTGCCGTGATCAGCTTAAGGTGATATCGGAGGGAATGATGATGCGAGAGCGCGTGTTTGCCGCCGCGTGGCTTCTGCCTGCGGTGGCGCTGGCGGCGGCGGATTGCGGGCTTCTGCCGGGTGGCGATTTCGAATGGGCGGCGAAAGGCGTAAAGGCCGGCTGGCGCACATCGTCGCAGCAGGGCTGGCTGCTTGCGCCTGGCGAAGGGGTTGGCGGTTCGGCGGCGATCGGCGTGGAGGATGCCGGCACGAACAACTGCAAGTGGCTTTCGCCGCCGGTCATGCTCGAGCCGAGCCGCGTCTATGGCTTCTCCGCGCAGGTGAAGACGTTCGGCCACGGCGCAATGACCATCGGCACGCCCAGCCTGAACGTCACAGCCCCAGCCGGCAGCAAGGAGGGCGTATGGAAGGAGCGCCGCGTGATTGTGTTCTCTTCCGATTCCCCGAAGGCATATCCTGAGACGTTCCGTCTGGGCGAGTACCATGCCCACGGGAAGTTCCTGTTCGATGCGGCGCGCGTCGCTCCGCTGAAGGTGGACTACGCGCAGCGCGACGGGATTGCGCTTGGCCATGGCGAACGACTGGCCGGCAACAGCTACTTCTTCAACTCGCAGTGGGTGAACGACGCGTGCATCCACGCCCGGCCGCTCCATGCACTGAAAGGCATGATGTTCAACACGGATCGCTGCGATGCAGGCGGAGGCGCGTACATCGTCTATCGCCACGAGCTTTCCGGACGCGCGTTCCGCTCCGCCGCCGTGAAGTTCTCTGCGGCAACGGTCAGGAACGGCGCGCTCATCGAGGCGAGCACGGACGGCGCGCGCTGGATCAAGATCGCCGCGCCCACAAACTTCCCGGCGGATGGCCTGCGGCTGGATATCCCAGCGTCGTTCCTGCCGGCGACGCAGATTTTCGTGCGGCTGACCGTCGCGCCAAAAGGCTGGATGCGTTTCCTGGGCTATTCGTTCTCGGGCGAGGTGGACGGCGCGCCCGTCTATCTGGCGGGATCATCGCGCTATCTGGATGCGGAGAGCGGGAAAGAGTTTGCGCGCGTTGACGCGCCATGCTTCTACACGACCGGTTACGGCGCACGGCTCGAAACGCCAGGGATGCCGTTCGCCGCCTGGACGGCGCTCTCCGGCTGGAAGGTGCCGAAGGCCCACCCGGTGCCCGAGGCGCGGACGAACGCCGTGCGCGTGGCCGCCGCCGCAAACGAGACCGAGGCCGTGCAGCTGGTGCTGAGCCCTGCCGAGGATATCGCCGGCGTGCGGGTGGAGTGCGAAGGCGACATGAAGCTCGGCAAGTGGTTTGGGATAGCGACAGCCGCCACTGTGCCGTCCTCGGCAGTTGAGGTGTTCCGAGTCGGGTACGTGCCGGTGGTGCGCGTGAAGGATTGCGTCGGATGCGCGGACGACTGGCCGGACACGCTGCTCCCCCAGGATCTCGGCGAGGATGCGGCCCCGTTCACCCCTGCGGCGCTGAAGAAGGGCGAAAGCGCTCCGTTCTGGATCAGGGTGAAGGTGCCCAAAGGCGCGCCTCCGGGGATATACCGTGGCGGACTGCGCGTTGCGTGCCGCCGTGCGGATGGCGGCGAGGCCGTATGCCGCGTGCCGTTTGAGGTGGAGGTGTATGGCTTCACGTTGCCCGACAGAATGACAATCCGCACAGGGTTCGGGCTGTACACTGGCGCAATTGACCGCTACCACAGGCTGAAGACGGCCGAGGATAAGAGGAAGGTCTACGCCATGTACCTCGAAAGCCTCTCCGCGCACCATGTCTCGCCCTACGATCCGACCTGCGGCGTGAAGTGGAAGGTGCGCTGGGCGAACGGCGAACCTGTCATCGACTGGACGGCATGGGACGCCGCGATGGAGGATGCGCGCCGCCGCTACGGGTTCACGGACTTCCGCATCCCCGCTCCGCTCGGGCTTGGCGGCGGGGACGAGGCGACGAGCTATCCGGGCGTCGTCCCCGGGCTGAACATGAAGAGCGACCACCCGGACTACGAGCGGCACGAGGCGAAGTACCTCAAGGCAATCGAGGCGCACCTGAAGGAGAAGGGCTGGCTCAAGGACGCATACGTGTACTGCTACGACGAGCCGCGGCGCGGCGCGGACAAGTTCGTGAAGGCCGGGCTGTCGCTCGTGGGGAAGTACGCGCCCGGCATCGACCGGCTTCTCACCGCACCCGTCCGCGAATCGCTTGTCGGCGGGCCGAACATATGGTGCCCCATCGCGCGCGACCTGCATCTGCCGGGTTCGGCGGAGCGGCGCGCGGCCGGAGACAGGTTCTGGTGGTACGTGTGCATGTTCCCGAAGCCGCCGTACCCCTCGCTCTTCATCGACCACCCGGGAGTGGATCTGCGCGTGTGGCTTTGGCAGAGCTGGCGCGAGAAGATGGAGGGCATCCTCATCTGGAACACCACATGGTGGACGAGCAACCTGGCCTATCCGGACCCAAAGCATCCGCAGAACCCGTATCTGGATGCGACGGCGTGGAGTCCGCGCTATCCGGGCGTGGGGGCGTCGAACGGCGACGGGCGCTTCTTCTATCCGCCGCCGCGCGCCTGCGCCGCGTTCGATGCGGAAAAGGAGATCGGACCGGTGCTGGAGCGCCCTGTGGAGTCAATCCGCCTGGAGTACATACGCGACGGAATTGAGGACTTCGAGTATTTCGCGCTGCTGAAGCGGCTCGACCCGTCGAGTCCGCTCCTTGCGGTGCCGCCGGAGGTCAGCGCCTCGCCCACGGAGTTCTCGATAGATCCCGTCCACATGGAGCGGCACCGCGAGAAGCTCGCCCGCGAGATAGGGCGCATCGTCAGCAGCCGCTGAGACCGAGCATGCGCTTTGCGGCGGCGAATGCCGGGGTTAGGTCGGCCTTTTCCGCCACGCGCGCGGCGCATGCCTCGGCGAACCTGCGGAACTTGTGCGGGCCCGGCTTAAGGTTGTCAAGTACATGCACCTCGGCCGTCCCGAACGAGCATGCCTCCGAGAGCATCCCCGTCGATTCCGCCGTCACGTACAGGTGCGCGGCGAGCGACACGAACGCTGGTATCGGGTTGAAATGGTCGCGCGAATAGACGAGCTTGTAGTCGAACGGGAACGAATCGACGACGGCCTCCACGTCCGCAGGGGTGCGCCGCGACGTTGTGACCCACTTCTCGGCGTCCGGATGGCTGCGGAAGATTTCGTCGAGCCGAGCGCGCATCCAGTCCGCCGTGAGGGTTGAGCACTTGTTCGGTCCGCCGACGATGACTGCGACCGCCTTGCGCCCTGATTCCGCGTGGCGTTCGCGGAAGGCTTTCACTCCGGCGGCGTAGAAGGCGGAGTCTGCGGCGACGAGGTTCACCGGTATCGCCACTACGTTCGGAGCGGGCGGCGGGTTGTCGAACTCAGGCGCGAGGATGCAGCCGAACGTCCCGACGCGGTAGCCTCTGGGATATAGCACTACTCCGCACGGCACTCCAAGGCGCTTTGCGATAGACTTTGCGGCGTAGAAGGTGCCCGAGCCGGTTCCGATCACGACGCGGAAGTTGTCGTAGGGGGCGTGCAGGGCGTCGAAGAGGCGCAGGGTGTGGATGCCGAGATGGTCGAGGAGGTAGGAGAGCGCCTTTGCTGCCTTCGATCTGAACCGAGTTGGCAGAAGCGTGAAGTCGCATCCGAGCGCGCGCGCGAACGCCTTTGACTGGTTCTCGTGCCCGGCCTTGCCGTCTGTGAGGATGAGCGCCTTCATCTCCGCTGCATCATCTCCCTAACGGCGCGGCGTACCTGCCGCTTGGCGGCCGCCATGCCGCCTTTGACCGTGCATCCTGCCGCCTGCAGGTGCCCGCCGCCGCCGAACTGCCTGGCGAGGGCTGTAGCGTCCCACGGCGCGCGCGTGCGTATGGATACGCGCGTCTCGTGCGTGCGGTCTGGTATCTGGTAGAAGAATAGCGCGATCTGGTTGTTGGCGACGGAACGAGGGATGTCGATCACGTCCTCGGCGTCGGCCTTAGAGCCGCGCACCTCGCGGAAGTCGTCGCGGGAGAGCGTGACCTCCGCTACCTTGCGGTTCTTCCACACGCGGAGGGAGCGCCAGGCCCTGCGCTTGAGCTCCATGGCCTTCATCGGGAAGGAGCTGTAGAGGATGTCGTTGATGATCGAGGTTCGTACGCCGCGCTTGAGCAGGTCGGTGGCGGCGCGAAGAGTGCCGGGCTTGGTGGAGTCGTACGCGAAGCGGCCCGAGTCGGTGATGATCGCCACCCAGAGCGCCTCGGCCGTCGCGGAGTCGATAGGCCACTCCATCCATTTGGCGAACCGCCACACGAGCTCGCCGGCGGAGCTGGCGGACGGGTCGAGGATGGCGACGCCTGTCGGGGCGCTCGTCGCGTGGTGGTCGATCGTGAGGGACGGCAGCTTCTCCGCGAAGGGCCGCACCTCCGGCGGCAGCCTGTCGGGCGACGAGGCGTCCACGTACACGAAAAGGTCGAATTTCCTGCGCTTGAGCTTGCGGAGCGGCACGATATCGGCCACGCCCTCGAGGAAGCCCGGTTTGCCGAGCGCCTTCACGTCGGCAGTTGCGACAGCCTGCCATCCAGCCGCCGAAAGCATCCTTGCCATTGCTATCATGGAGCCGAGGGAGTCGCCGTCTGGGCTGAGGTGGCCAGAGACAAGAACCGACTTGGCCTTCCCGAGGAGGGCCTTCGCTGCCGCATACTCCGTGCGTTTGTCTGTTGAGTCCATTGGGGGTGTATTAAATCAAATTCCGCCGATTCGCGCAAGCGGGTTATGCTATACTACCCGCCATTTGGAGAAAACGGCGAGGAAAGACAGATGAGCTGGATTGGAGCAGGGATAGGGGCGTTCTTGGGCGCCCAGCGCGGCGGCGTGCTGGGTGGCGTCATCGGCGCCGTGCTCGGAAACTGGGTCGAGGGCAAGGCGCGCAAGATGATGGGCGCGCCGGAGCAGGCCAGGCGGCCCGGAGACGGCGCGTCGTCGTCCGGCGGCGCAAGCGGCGGCGAAATCACCACGCTTGGCGCGCTCTCCGCGATGCTCGCAAAGCTCGCGAAGGCGGACGGGCGCATCACCGAGGACGAGGTGCGCTACTGCGAGAAGGTGTTCGACAGGATCGGGCTGCACGGCGAGAAGCGCGAATACTGCATCCGCGTGTTCCGAGCCGCGAAGGGCGACTCCCACACGATATACGACTACGCCGCGTCGTTCGCGGCCACCCAGCCGAGCGGCGACATCCGCGAGATTGTGTACGGCGTGCTTTGGGATCTCGCCTGTGCCGACGGCGACGTTTCGCAGGTGGAGCTTGAGATACTCCGCCGGATCGTGGATCCGCTCCGCCTGAGTGGTTCCATCTTCGCCTGGGAGTGCGAACGCCGCGGAGTGCAGGGCACCCGCGCGGACGGCCATGCGGCTCCGCCAGACCCGTACGAGGTGCTGGGCTGCCCAAGGAACGCAAGCGACGAGGACGTGAAGCGGGCCTACCGGGATAAGGCCAAGCAGCTCCATCCAGACGCCCTGCGCGCGCAGGGCCTTTCGGACGAGCTGATCGCAAAGGCGAACGACCAGATGGCGCGCGTGAACGCCGCATGGAGCGCCATACGGCAGGAGCGGAGGATATGACGGTTATGAACGGTTCAGGGCTTTCGGCGGGCGGCATCCCGCGGCATTGGTTTTTCGACCTCGACGGCACGCTTGCGCGCACTGGCGAGGACATAGTCGCGGCGTGGAAAAAGTCCATCGCCGACCTCGGGCGCGAGTGTCCTAGGTTCGACGAGGTGTTCAGCATCGGTCCAACCCTCGACAAGGTTGTGTACGACCTGTTCGACGACGCCACGCCCGAACTTGTCGCGCAGATGGTGGAGCGGTTCAGGCCGAACTACGACGAATCCGGCTTCCCGTGCACCGAGCCGTACCCGGGCGTGCCCGAATGGCTGGCCGAGCTGAAGGCGACCGGCGCAAGGCTGTACATCGTCACGAACAAGCGCCACGCGCCCACGCATGGGATAGTGCGCAAGTTCGGATGGGACAGTCTCTTCGACGGCGTGTGGAGCTTCGACAGCTTCCCGGGCGTGAAATACAAAAAGCCCGACCTTCTCGCGCATCTTCTTCAAACCCTGCCCGCCGACCCCGCCGACGCCGTGATGGTGGGTGACACAAAGGGCGACATCGACGCTGGAAAGGCCAACGGGATGCGCACGATCGGCGTGACGTGGGGCTATGGTTCGCGCGACGAGCTCGCCGGGGCCGACGAGCTCGCCGAAGAGCGTGACGGCGTATGCAGAATGTGAAATGAGACACTTAACCGCCATCGCCTCCCTCTGTTTTCTCGCCGCCGGATGCACGTCGTTTCCTGAGCGGGCGGGAGTCGAGGATGTGAGGCTATTCTACCTTGAGACGATGCGCGACCCAGAGTGCGCCGTGGCATCGGACTCCGCGATCGCTGGCGACCCGCACCGCATATTCCGCATTGGTTCGCTCGGCAAGCTGTTCGTGGAGCTGGCGGTGCTCAGGATGGAGGCGGAGGGGCGGTTTGACCTGTCGCGCAGCGTGCGCGAGGTCTCGAAAATCGATCTGCCGCCGGAGTACGGCGCGGTCACCTTGCGCGACCTCCTCGAGAACCGCTCCGGGCTTCCGCGCGAGTTCCTCAACCCGTGGAACCCTCTCGACTGGCACGTGGCGCTCATGTGCGGGCTTGCCGGCACCCACATCTACGCGGATTTCGAGAGCCGCGCCAACTTCGCCGTCGAGCTGTCGAGCAGCCGTTCGCGCGCTTTCGTGCGGGAGAGGAAACCTCAGTACTCTAACATGGGCTTCGCCCTGCTCACGCTGTGCATGGAGGACATGACAGGCCGCAACATCGACGAGATCGTCCATGACGAGGTGGTTGTTCCGCTCGGACTCGACGATACATCGTTCTGTCCCGTCGGCGAGGCCGTGGACCGCCTCACCCCGCCCTGCGCGGGGAAGCTCCCGTGGATGGTCCGGCGCGGCGCGACTGTGCCTGAGCACAGGCTCGGCCCAGCCCTGCGCGGAATGGGCTCCCTGTTTTCGTCTGCCGCCGACTGCCAGAAGGCGTTCCGTGCCTACTGGCGGTTAATCGACTCATCCCTTTCCGAGAGGGCGCTTGCGGACCTCGCCGATGGCGAGGACGTCCATCTGCTGAAGGTGCGCACGCTTGCCGATGGTCGGCGCATCCTCTACCGTTTCGGCATGATCTACGGCGGCGGATCGTATGTCGCGTTCGACCCGTCCACCCGCCGTTTTCTGGTCATCCTCCGCAATGTCACCTCCTGGCCCGCCGCCGAGGATTTCGAGATGTCCGCGCGCTTCTTCGCGCAGCCTGCCAAGCCCGTAAGGGGGCTGTCGATGGAGGAGCCTGCGCCGGGACGCGGCGACGGGCGCATCTACTGGTACGTGCCGGAAGGCATTGACCTGTCGCGTCCAGCTCCGCTGCTCGTGTTCCTCCACGGCGGCGACAGAAGCTCCCCTGACTCCGCCCCTGGCAGCTACTTCAGCGATGAGAAGCGCTGGCTGATGCCGGATGTCGCCCATGCGCCGTTCATCGTGGCCGCTCCATCAGCGCCGCATGCGCCAGATGGCTCGCGTTGGAACCGCGACGGTGTATCGCGGCTCATCGACGCCACGATTGCCGCCGCCGAGAGGCGCTTCAGCATCGACCGCGACAGGATATTCCTGGGAGGCCATTCGATGGGCGGCTTCGGCGCATACCATCTCGGTCAGATACTTGCAGACCGATTCGCCGGTGTGTGGCTGAGCGCCGGTGCTTGGTGGGAGGCGGATTTCCGTGCGTTCCTCGGCACGCCGGTGTATATCCAGCACGGCGCGCTCGACTGTTCCCCGCGTCCGGGCTATTCCGGCGGACACAACAGGCCTCGCCGTCACCACTGGTGCGGCGTGAGCTTTGCGCGCGCCGCCCACGAACTCATGCAGCGCGGCGGCGTGGAGCACGTGTACGACGAACATGCCGAGGGCCATTCGCTCTCCTTTCCAGCCGCGAAGGCCGCAATGCGAAGGTTCTTCGACTGGAGCAGGGGGCGGCGCCGCGACCCGTATGCTCGGCGCTCGGCGCTCGTCACTCCATGCGGCACGATGCACCCGGATGTCGAACGCGTCACGCGTTCACGTTGGCTGGAGCTTCTCGAACAGACCGACGGCGAGATCGCAGTGGACTCAATCGTCCTCCACGGGCCGGATGTCGCATCGACCGACGCCGATCTCGACCGGCAGACGTATTCACTCTCCAGTCGCTACTGGGACGGCGGTGCGCGTATTGTCGCCGAAAACATGGGCGGCAACCGCTTCAGGGCGGCGACCGAGAACGTCAGGCGCTTCGCAATCTACCTCTCGCCGCAGATGGGAGACCTATCGCGTCCGTTCACCGTGGAGCTGGAGGGCGGCCCCACTCTCATGCTGAAAGCCGAACCGGTCGCCGGCGAAAGCGACTACACCGCCCGCATCGTGGTAGAAGTCGGGGCTTAAGCCGCGTTCGGCGCTTTGCCGCCGGTGTGGAAACCCCCTGACGGTTCCGGAATACCTTCCTGACGGCCCGGAAAATATCCGTGGCGGAGGGTGACTTTAAGGGCTGGAGTTTACCCATTTTTTTTTCCATAGGTTTCTGCGCATTCTCGCAACGCGGCACGGGCAAATGCTGAACAAGACCGATATGGCCGCACCGCTTGGAATTTCAGTCCCCACGCTGACCGAATGGCTGAATGTCCTTGAAATGTCCGGCATAATCGTCAGAGTGCCGCCATATTACCGCAATGCGGGGAAAAGGCTTGTCAAAACCCAAGGTGTATTTCTCCGATTCTGGACTG
>CAMPAA010000075.1 GCA_946631345.1 uncultured Verrucomicrobiota bacterium | reverse complement strand
TGAGTAATATACCAAAAGCCGCCTCCGGACGCAAGGGGGTGGGGAAAAGATTTTTTCACTTTTTCCGGGACGCGCCGAAGGCCCGTTTTTCAGGGGTTTCGCGCGCATGAAGTTAGCCGAGGATAAGACGCGCCCCCGGCGGAGGGCCGCGAGGGGGGCCGGACGGGCGCGGAAACGGCCCCCGCGGGGGCGCGGCGGGGGCCAGCCGGAGGGGGCGGAGAGCGTCAGCATTCTGCGGGGTCTCGCCCTGAGCCGCCGTGCCTTCAGCGCAGCGGCTCAGGCCACTTGCAGCCCGCGAAGCGCGCCCCTACGGTCTTCTTGTAGTAAGCATCGTAGCAGGCCTCGGCCTTTTCCTTCTCGCCCAGAATCTCATAATCGCTGGCGGCGGAAGTCAAGTCGCAAGTATAGTGTTCCTTCTCCTGCTCGAATTTGTCGATCCGGTCCTTAGCCATCCGCTTTTCCCACGCCGGATCGACATCCCGCTTGAACTCCCGGCAAATGTTGTGACCCACGACCCAGCTGCCGATCGACCGATCTTCGCCGGAGACAAGCTGACACCTCCAGCGCAGCCACCAGCCAGGCGGCCCCGCTTCAAGCATCTTCTCGAACATCGGCCATTCATCATCCATGACCTCATGTTTCAGCTCCGCCAACTGCTCCTCATCCGGCCCCTCCTTACCATACTCCGCCCAGAACATCCATCGCAGAATATCCCCAACGCCCACCTTCAGCCATCTCGCCAGCTTCGGGCGAATAGTGCTGATGCTCCATCAGATTTGTCCATTCACAAATTCTACAAAGTTCCCCTTCGATACCGCCATCCACACTGCATCAGGATAGGCAACCGCGAATCTCGCCGGGCAACGTGCCTTGGCCGCTTTCTCGGGGCTGTATTTGAACTCGTACGCCCTGATGCCGCCATCCGCCGATTCCTCAATGTAGTCGATCTCCCCGTCCCCCGGCGAAGTCGTCCTCCAGAAATACGAACGGACCCTGCGTCTTTTGATTCCGCATTATATCCGCATTATATCGTAAAACATTTGCGGACGCAACCGCAAATTATGCTTAGATTCTGCGGAAACCTCCCCAAGCCTCTACAACTTCTCCCATTTGCTCGACCGACAGCACAATACAGTCCCGATTGCCGCACAAAAAGAATTGAATGCGCCCACTATTCGTTAGCCCCTTGGACAGGGCGAACGGTAAATCCAATTTGGGGGTCAAAGAAGTTCTTTCTGTGTTCGACGCAATTGAAGTAAAGCTCACAGTTCGGGGCCGAAAACCAGTAGTAGCCGCCCGCAGCGACACATTCAAGTGAAGTTCCCCAGCCATAGCCCGCAGCGGGAAGGAAGATGCTGCTGGTAACATAATCACCCCTGCCACGAACAACATAACCACTCACGCCTTTTCGACTTGTCCATGTCCAGTCGCAATTGCTATTGAGGTCAAATAGTTCTTGTTCCGTCGGCATCCGCCAGACACCGCCCCACTGTACATGCGCCGCGCCATGCTCCGCTCGAATCGCCTGCCTCGCGCCTACTCCAGCTCCGCTCAAGCCCTTTGCGAGCTACCGTCTTGAGAGCCGCGCCTTCAGCGCGGCGGCCTCCTCCGCCCGCCTCACATACGCCGCCGCGCCGCACTTGCTTGCAATCTCAGCCAAAGCATCATTGATTCCATGCCACGCATCACACCGGCGCATGCCAGCCGCCGCAATGCGCGAGAGCAACAGCAGCTTCCCCGCCGCAAATAGCCTTGGCTCATCCTCCTTCGGGCGATAAACCACAGCCAGTGGATCCGGCACGGCCCGTACCATCGGCGCCCCCGCCGCAACCAGCGCATCCTTAAGCGCCCGCTCACATGGCGAGATGAAATTCGAGATTGGCACATATCCTTTCTCTACGGCCTCAAGGCAGCAATCGATCACGCTGTTGAAATCCGCACGCTGCTCATTCTCAAACTTGATGATCTGCCCGAACGACACCATGGTAGAATGAATCAGAATAAATTGAATGAATCGAATACGCGCGCAATTCGCGCGCTATTCGGCAAATCCTCGAACAGGACGAACAGACCGCCCGTAGTAGCGGTAGTAGTAGTAGCTCCGACCGAAGTTGCTCGAATCGAAGTAGAGCCTCCACGCGTAGTCCGAAAGGCCCGAACGCGGCGTAGAAGACCAGTAGCTGCCGTACGAGCCGGGGTTGCTGAGGTACGAGGCGTCGCCGTCGCCGGCAGCCGGAAGGAAAATGCTCCTGTTCGCATAAGCTCCCTTGCCCGTCACTAATCGGCCATACACGCCGTTGGTGGTGATCCATGTGGTGGTACAATTGAAGATGAGCGCGGAAAACTCCGCATCCGTCGGCATGCGCCATCTGCCACCCCAGTGTACATGCGCCGCGTCATGTTCGGGCGCAAGATTACCTGTCGCGTCAATGTAACCCGCCGACAGAAGCGCCGAATCGTCTTTGCCGTATGTCGAACGCGACGATGACGAGAACGGGCTACGGCTCATTTGTTCTCCCGTGCTCGACACCCATGTCACCCCGGAATAGCGATAGCCATCAGTCCATGTCCCGCCGCTTCGGGTATATCCAACCGTATCGCCCCACCAGAAGTAGTAACCGTACTCCCACGGCTCCTCCGCACCGATGTTCGTAGTAGCCCAGTACGGGCCACCCTCCCAGAGCTGGACACCGTCGTGCATGTCCGTCCAGTACGGATAGAGTGTAATTGTGGCGTTCGCCGTGTAGGACGCGCCGAGGTCGTACGCCTTTGCGCCGCCGTCGCTCGTTGCCCACCCCGTCTGCGTATAGCCGCTGCGCGTGAACGTCGCGCCTCTCAGCGTCAGGGTGACGCCGTGCGTCTTGGTCGCCGTCTGCTGCGACTCGCTCCCGTTCGTGCCGGGACTGTACGTCACCGTGTACGTGTCCGCTGTCCAGTACGGATAGAGCGTGATGGCCGCGTTCAAGGTGTACGACGCGCCGAGGTCGTACGCCTTTGCGCCGCCGTCGCTCGTTGCCCACCCCGTCTGCGTATAGCCGCTGCGCGTGAACGTCGCGCCTCTCAGCGTCAGGGTGACGCCGTGCGTCTTGGTCGCCGTCTGCTGCGACTCGCTCCCGTTCGTGCCGGGACTGTACGTCACCGTGTACGTGTCCGCTGTCCAGTACGGATAGAGCGTGATGGCCGCGTTCAAGGTGTACGACGCGCCGAGGTCGTACGCCTTTGCGCCGCCGTCGCTCGTTGCCCACCCCGTCTGCGTATAGCCGCTGCGCGTGAACGTCGCGCCTCTCAGCGTCAGGGTGACGCCGTGCGTCTTGGTCGCCGTCTGCTGCGACCCGCTCCCGTTCGCGCCGGGATTATAGATCACCGTGTACATATCAACATCAACAACATCTTGGACAGGGCGAACGGTAAATCCAATTTGGGGGTCAAAGAAGTTCTTTCTGTGTTCGACGCAATTGAAGTAAAGCTCACAGTTCGGGGCCGAAAACCAGTAGTAGCCGCCCGCAGCGACACATTCAAGTGAAGTTCCCCAGCCATAGCCCGCAGCGGGAAGGAAGATGCTGCTGGTAACATAATCACCCCTGCCACGAACAACATAACCACTCACGCCTTTTCGACTTGTCCATGTCCAGTCGCAATTGCTATTGAGGTCAAATAGTTCTTGTTCCGTCGGCATCCGCCAGACACCGCCCCACTGTACATGCGCCGCGTCATACTCCGGCGCAAGAACGCCATCTGCCGTAATCCACCCCTCGCTTTGCAACGTGGCCTTACCCTTGCCGTAGCTCGGCGTGTTTTCCGGACTGAACGAGAAATTCGATGACGACCCGTCGTTCGCAACCCAGACGTTGTTCTCGCGCCTGTAACCGACGGTATCGCCCCACCAGAAGTGGAGGCCATAATCTTCGGGCTTCTCCGCGCCGATGTTCATGGTGGCCCAGTACGGGCCACCCTCCCAGAGCTGAACCTTGCCGCGCGTCCAGTGGGCGTAATAAGTGATATCCGCCATGACGATGGTCGAGGCTGTCACCTGCGTACCGCCGCTCACAGCCGTAAACCAACCTTTGAATTCATACCCCTCGCGAGTCGGCGTAGGCAACGTTTCCAAGGCGTTCCTTTGGAATACTGATACTGTCGTTCCGCCAACGCCACCGTTGGCATCAAAAGTAATGGTGCAAGTGGGCGGCAGCTCTTCATCCGGCTCCAGACCCGGTTCGCCGTCTGCATACAGGCACACTCTTGCGAAAAACGCACCGGCCGCATGTTTTGGTCGCACGGTCACGGCGATGGAGCCGTTGGCGGAGGCACTGATTTCCGAAACGACATTCTTCGATGAGAATGCATTCTCACGCAAGGAATACGCACCCTGCACCCTGAAAACGGATTCAAGGTTGGCCGGTATTGCATCCGCGCCAATCAAGGCGCCTCTAACGGACACTTCAAAGGAAAGCCCGCCATCGTATGTCGGCGTTGGAGAACCTATGGTGACATCTTCATTCCGGAAATCTCGCTCGACAAGTCCGTTCGCCCCAATCGCATACGAGAACCACGCCCGGGCCGAACTCTTCACGGTCTGGTGGTCCAGCCCCTTGGCGTTCATCCATGTGCGGAACCGGTCGTACTTTGCCTTGTCGGACAAATGCGCCCTGAGCCGCATTTCGTCTACCGCGCCCGCCAACGCATTCGTGACGTCAGAATCGGATGCGGCTTCCGGCAGCGGATCAACTGACATCCATGTCACCCCATCCAGCCAAGCGCAATCCATCCCTTGCGTTGCACCATTGTCATTCTTGCGGTATATCCATTTAAGCACATGCTCCCCACCACTGACTATTGAATAGACCTCATTGGTCCAATCCTTATTGCCACCAAGCCAAGACATCTCCGTCCCATCAATCTCAAATGACACATAATCCATCTTACGGTTCCGGCTAATCTCGCTCGAAACCTTCCACCAGAAATCAATCTGGCCAACTCCCGACACACACATCTCAACCCAAGAAGATTCACCTTCTCCGATATTCCCACTACGGAGCGCTGCCTCGCCATCATGTATGACGGTCAAATCGCGTACCCATTCGGCATTGCCACCTGACGCAAGTACGGCATCTCCAGCAACATCAACGCACTCTTCAATGCTGTATGGCTTTCTTGTGAATGTAAAGGTCGCTATTTCACTGTCAAAGAAATTGGCCCTTGTTGCAACCGCCTTGATTGTCGCCTGCATGTCCACAACGACAAAAGCTCCGTCATACCTGATGCTTTCGGTCGTCGGCACAGTTCCATCCGTTGTGTAATAGATAACCGTTCCGGCATCTGCCGAGATCGCAACATTTACGTATGACAATTCACTGGTTCCACCATCTATCACATCAGCACTTGATATGACAGGCTTTTCAAGTTCATTTGCCTGCCAAACGGCGACCAGTTCAACATCATCATCTGGTATGACATATTCATCACCCGGCTCATAAGTTTTCACACCATCGTTCCATCCGATAAATGAATATCGCGCCCTATTAAACCCTTCATTCGATGGGATCAGCACCTTCACGCCGGGAATATCCGTTTGCGGGATTGGAGCATCACCTGTCGCCTCTCCTATGGAATAGGACACCGTCTTCTTCTCGATCCATTGAGCACAAAGAGTTACATTATTTGAGGGAACGACATACTGTGCGCCACCCGCATACGACACGGCACCGTCACTCCACCCAGAAAAGGTAAACCCTTCACGGTTAAATTCCTCGCTTGTCGGCAGGACTACAACTGTTTCCGGCAATTGCTTAATTGTTGCCGGAACATTGCCAACACCCTCGTTCAGAGAAAATGACACGAACGTCTTGGGCATCCATTGCGCCATCATTACAACATTCTCATCTGGTAACGTATATTCCGCTCCCGCTTGATAAATCTTAACCCCATCGCTCCATCCGGCAAATACATAATCATCTCTATGGAATGTATTCGTCTGCGGTAAGTTGATTTGCGTATGAGCCAAATTAGTAACACTATTAGGCAGAATCCCTTCGCCTCCGTTTAATCCGAACTCAACATTGACAATCGGGTCAAACGATACATCGGACACCCAAGCACAGTCATCTCCGCAATCACTTTCATCAATCTCATCTTTAACGAACACCCATTTAATGTTGTGCGGTCCATCTCCTGTGATGTCTAAAACAACATCTCGCCATTCTGTCTTTCCTCCTATGGCGATTCCTTGAGTCTTATACTCTATCAATGTTCCTCTGGGATTATCATCTACAGAAAGATAAACATAGTCAAAAACATCGCCGTTGTACTCTTCGCTTGATGCTTTCCATCTGAATGACAAACGGCCAGCTCCATTAACCGTCAATCCCAACCATGAAGAAGAATCGTTTCCTATACTGCCACTTTTCCAAGTAGTGCCCGTCTGCCATGTCCATTGCGCATTCTCACCCGATTCAAGTGCCACCTCCCAATGTGCATAAAGCGTCATATCTGACATTATCGCAGTCCCTTCTGTTGTTACAAGGGTTCCGCCTGTCGCAGACGTAAACCAGCCAATGAACCTATACCCATTGCGAACAGGCGAAGGCAAAGTTCCTAACGTAGCACCACCAAGAATGGAACGACTTGCATCTGCAACCCCGCCTCCGTTAGTATCGAAGTCAACAGCAACGTACCAATCTTCCCACACCGCATACAATGTCACACTCTGAGCACGAATCCAACAACTATCCGTGTCGACGAACCCATATAACTTAAGCGCGGCTATATTCGCATTCCCGTCTGCATCAAACATCTGAATCCCATTTGACGATTGCGTATAAAGCCCCTTAAATTTCTTCCCAATTATGAACCAAGTATTCTGAATCCTAAAACTAGAAAATCGAGTGACACCAAAATATGCATTCGTAGAAAAGGCCGCCAAACCGTCCTGATTGGCATTGACCGTAATTGAACATGCCAATGTCGGATGTCGTTCATTCACGCTCGACGAACTAGTGTTTGCCGCGTTCAATGTTGCTGTTGCCATTTTATATATGTTGCCATTATTTCCCTTAACACCTGCCAGACCGTTTGTGCCTCCACGCTCGGCCCAAAAAGTAGGCGGACCAGAAGGATAATTACTATTGGGTTCGGAAGTTGCTGATATAGGCGTTGGATAAATTGAACGTTCCCCGCTCGATCCTGTCGATGAACCCAAACCTCCACGCCCACCACCCCCGTGAATATAGCTGACCTGAGGTGTAGTATTGTAATATGAGCCTGTTATGTTAATCCCTCCGCTACCACCGCCGCCGCCACCACCACCGCCAGCGCCGCCAGCACCGATTGAACTTCCGGCAAATCCACTTCCACCTCCGCCACCTCCGCCGCCATCGCCGCCACTAACGTATTTTGCATCTCCTGCATTAGTCCCCTGTGTGATTGTAATTCTCAACGAACTACCCGAATTACTTGCACCTCCGCCAGCACCAGACATGCCAGCTCCACCACCAGCAGCTTCAACACAAACGGTTCCCATAATATATACATTTCCTGAATCAGCAGATCTTCCACCATTCTGTCCATCACCGCCAGCGTGTCCACTTATGTTACGGGAAGTAGTAATAGTTCTATGATAACACGATGTTTGTGCACCCTTTAACCCTCCCTCACCACCTATTCCACCAGAGGATCCAATGCCAGCACCTGCTCCTGCTCCGCCATGTCCTCCACTCCCCCCCTCACCACCATATGTTGTATAAGTATTCGAGAGGTCACCCATAGCACTTCCGCCAGATCCACCATTGCGACCATTGCCAGCACGCCCTCCCATAGCGACCAATTTACCATTGCCAGTCACGTAAAGGGATGATCCTTTAGGCACCAAGATGCCAGCTTGACCTGGTTTCAAATACGATGAAGCATCCGCACCTTTACAAGTCAAAGTGACTCCAGATGGTATGTAGATTACCGTTTGTGAATTCGATGCCACAACCAGTGCACTGCTGCCAATCCCCGTCAACGTCGTATTTGTTGCGACCATATAGACCGTCTTGTCACGGAGCGTCCCGCCTGCCACAGGCAGATCGGCTACGGTCAACTCTGCAAATGTTGTCATAGCAGACAACATACCGATTGCGACCCCAAAAGCCATTTTCATTATTCTGAATTTCCTCACTGCCGTATTCCCAATAGAACTTGTAGTTGACTTTTCTTTCTGCAACTCACAACCTTGTTCAATCTCACTGTTCATGACATCCTCCTTGAATGCCTATCAAGAGAACTTCCATGGTGCAAATGGTTTGAAAAACGCTTCCAACCATTTGAAATCATCTGAATCAACGCGAAGAATCTTGATGAAATCTTCGCGTAATGCAAATTCGCTGGATGGCTTGAAAGAAACACGTAAGTGTTTATGGACTTTACTTTGCTGATCAACTGACAGTTTCCGCCACATGGTATCCACATGTTCAATCCATTCATGCATCTTCGCGCAAACCTTGACACGATCCCCTTCGTTCCATCTGATAAGACTTTCAAGCAGATAATCAAAAGCGATAATCAGATTAGCCATAGCAATAATCGCTACTGGTTCAACCATGGGAGGAGACAGCATCCAATGATTGAATTTTTCGGAAATTGAATATTCGGCGAATGCAATAATCTGTCTCTTCCATTTCCCAAGTTGCTCTTTAGTTTGAAAAGCCATATCCCGGATCTGCCGCTGGGAATCATTGACCTCCTCGTTTGTTTTCCGGGCATATTCTGTAATCTGATTTTCGTATTTTCTAAGTCTTCCCCGCATTTCTTTAATTGTGTTATCTATCTCTTTTTTCTGTTCACTATAGTTGTGCCGTAAATCATTCTTGAAGTCCTCAATCATTTTATCCATCATGCGTTTCTGCTCTTCATACTTACAATGCTGATCATTCGTAAAATCCTCGATTATTTTATCGACAGCATCTTTCTCCTCCTTCAATTTTTGATGTTGCAACAAGAACCCCACCAATGGAACAATCAAGCCAAACATGCCGCCCATCAATCCCAAAATGGTCAACCATGATGATAACTCTCGATCCAATACCTCGTATGCTTTGCAGATCGCATCACCATTATCTTGATCATTTCTGAATCCATAACCCCATGTCAACGTAGACATCGTGTGCGTGATGGATTGTTCTACCTGTCTTCTGGAGTCTTTCAGATTGCCTATCAATTGCGAAAACCACCAACCAGAAATGCCAACAACAATCACCAATAATGTAAACGACATAATCATGCCAACTATGTTAACAACGGTGTCGCTCTTATTCTTATTCATTGTTACATTCCTTTCTATTTACCCATTGACCAATTCAAGACGGAACTTCCAGAGCGCCATGCAACGCTCCAGCGAAATACCGAAACAAATACGCCGCCCGTCCCACCAACGGCAGGTTGCACATTTCTTCTCGGTTATCCGATAGACTGCCATAGCCATGTTTCAGCTCCTTCTTTGCCTTAAAACTCTATACTCCTATATCGCAGACGAAGCGAAAACGTGACAGCAGAAAGCGAAAAAAGATGTCGCGGTGGTTGTGTCCTGGCGGCTGTTGCGGGGTGTGGCTTGTTTTGATATAATGCCCTCCCAAAAGAAAGAAATCGCCAGAAAGGATACGCACATGGCATCACGAACAATGGACCTTGAACAGTGCCCCAATCGGGCAGACATTATCAATAGTATTGATATACGTATTTCAATGGTATGAAATGATAATATCAATGGAATTGATATGTGCATGTCAATCTGTATGAAACAGGAATATCAATAGTATTGATATGCGCATGTCAATTGGTATGGAATGTGCGTATCAATGGAATTGAAACAGGGAATCCGCTCTTGAAGGAAAGGTAATGAAAAGATGAGTAACATTGCATTCTCACTGGTCAAGGTGTCAAAGGAAATCACCCAAAAGCCGTTTTACCGGGCTGTCGTACAGTCCAATGGCGTAGTTGAGACGGATGAACTTGCGGAGCTGATGGCCACTCGCACAAAGCAGGAAGCCTCGCTTTTCAGGTATTTCCTGAACGTGCTGTCGGAAGAACTCGAAACGCAGCTGCTTGAAGGCCGCAAGGTCAAGCTTGGCAGATTGGAGATGAACCTCGCCATTCGCGGCACTTTTACCAGCGAGGACGAGGAGTTTGATTCGGCGAAACACAAGCTTGCCACCGTAGTGCGTGCGCTCAATCCATTCAGGGGCACCATGGCGGCAGTCGTTCCGGAGAACGTCACGGCAGGACTTACTTGCACTGTTTCTTCTGCAATGGATGAGGGCACCAAGCGCCCTTTGGAGATCACCGGCTCAAACCGGCTGCTCATTCAGGGGCAGAGGCTTGGCGTTTCGCCGGACAACCCAGACGAAGGGGTATGGCTTGCTGATCCCAAGACTGGGGATGTGGTGGCTACCGCCGTTGTGGAGCGCAGTGACTCCCAGACTATCGACTGCGCGTTTCCGAAGCCGCCGGCTCCTGGCGTGTACACGCTTGTCGTGTCATGCCGCAATGACGCGCGCGAGTCGTTGCGTCCCGCTGTCGCGAAGATCAAAAACTTCAAAGTCCTGTCTGCGAGCACGGAAGAAGTTTAGAGTTCCGAGGTCAATCTTGAAACTTTATACTCCCATCCGTCGGACGAGGGCGGCAACCATGCGGCTGATGCGCGACTTCACCTGACGCACGACTTCGGGTGTGACCCCGAAGCGACGGGCGACTTCACGCGCGTCTTCGCCATTCAGGGCATGGGCACGGTAGATCTCGCGACTCTGGTCCGAAATGGCCGTCTGCGTGAAGACATGGTTCAGCGCCGCCGACAGGCGGGCCTTCTGCCATTTCGTCTCAAACTCAGCGGCGGCATCCGGCACCAGAGCGGCCATCGCATCTGGCAAACTCGGCTTTCCGTCGGTTTCCTCTTCCTCGAACGGAACCTGAACATCCATTCGGGCGGCGGTTTGGCGCCGAAACAGATCAATGATTACCCGACGCATGACAACCTTCAGATAGGCGCGGAACCGCCCCTTGGAACGGTCGTAGCCCCCGCGACGGAGAATGCCGACCAGCCGCATGAAGACGTTCTGCACGGCGTCGTCCGCATCTGACGACGCGACGCCCTCCACCGCGATATAGGCACGGATGACGGGTTCATACAGTTCCACGAACTCCGCCCAGGCATCATTCTCCTCATCCGTGACGGGCTGTTTTATCATCTTGCGCAGCAGGTGCGTCGGCGTATCAGGGAAACTGCTCATCTGGAAAACCCCATTCCTTTCACCGGGCATTCACCCTGAACCCCTCGCGTTTGCGGTTCAGCCGTGCCAGCAGATCGGGTCCAATCACAAGACGCAGCGTGTTGCGGCAGCTTGCTCCCGCCATCATCGGCAGCTTGTGCGTGCCGCGCGCAAACACAAGCTGGACGAATGCTTCGGCGTTCGTGCTTCCGCACCGCAACGGATCCCGCTCGACATCGGCATAGACGAGCGCGGTCTGGCCAGGTCCATAGCCGGGGTTGCCGTCGGCGACGGCGCGCAGATCAGGATCAACCGAATCAAGCGATATCTCACCGGTGCCGCCAACATTCAGATCGTACACGCCCCACGCATTCGGCACATGGCCACCTATCGGCGCAAACATGCGCGTCCCCGACCAGGAGGTGAACGATGGTATCTCCGTCACGCCGCGCGCCCGCAATATCGCCGCCAGCGATTCATCGGTGTAGATGTAGAGATTGGTCGCTTCCGGCAAGTACGAGGAGTCCGCCGCATAGAGCCAGCTGCAGTCGTCATCGCGGAAGAAACGGTTGTACACGTCGTCAGGATCGGTGCCGCAGCCCCGGCAGACGTATTCCCATTCCGCCTCCGTCGGCGGACGGAAAACATATCCGCGCGGCAGATCGCCGGCGAAACGTTCGGTCAGGTTGGAGCAGCACGCCATAAGCCGCCCCTTCGTGGCGTTCATCGGGAGGTGGGCCTTTCCGATCGCCTGCATGGCGGGCGTCATCTCCACGCTCTCGCCCGTCACCGCCTCCCACTGCGCCACGGTCATCGGATATTTCCCGAACCAGAACGGGCGCGTAATGACCACCTTGTGTTCACGGCGGATGCTGTCTGGCTCACGATCTCCCTTCAGCCCCATCTGGAACGTCCCGGCAGGACACGACACGAATTCAAGAGATTCGTTCGCACCAAGCTTGAGCGTAAGGACATTATCTTGCGAAGCCGATGCCAAAACCTTCTCTGCGGTGCCGTCGCCCTGCGCGGAAATTGGCGTACTCGCTGTGAACCTTCCCGTATCACCCGAACCTTTCGGAATCTCCGTTGCGACAGCCGCTTCCGTGGCAATCCCATTCGCTTCACCCGGTCTGCGCGCCACAGCCGCAACAAACGCCGCCGCACCAAGCGAAAGCAGCGCCGCCATGATCCACCATCGACGCTTTCGGCGTGCGGGCATTCCCTTCACGTCCATCGGCAAGGCGCAACGCTTGGCCGGATCGGGTTCAAGCAAGGCACCCAGCACTTCACGCCACCGGGGATCGAATGGCGCAAGCAGATCAAACACATCTGTGCCCGGTTCATACCACACGCCCGTGAGCAGCCGGAAGAGCATGAAGCCGAGCGCATAGTAATCGGCGGCGGCTGTCGCCTTTTCGCCCTTGCGCACCTCTGGCGCAAGATATCCCTTTGTGCCGAGAACCTGCGCATCTTCCGGCGTCTTGATCGATTCCGTGGCAATGGCCTCAACTTCCTTGCCCAGCCCCTTCGACAGGATCCGCGAGACGCCGAAATCAGAAAGGACAACGTGACCTTCCGCGTCAAGCAGCACGTTCTCCAGCTTCACGTCTCGGTGAACGATGCCGGCGGCATGGACGGCACGCAGCCCCTCCAGGACATCTGCATACCAGCGCGCGACCTCCGTCTCGTTCGCCCGTCCGGAACGGCGCACGTTCTCCAGCGTCGTGGGCTGCCCGTTTGGCCCCAGCACCAGATCCATCGTGAAATAGGGGCATCCCGTCCCCTCATCCACGACAAGATCATAGACCCGCACAAGGCGCGGATGGCGCAAACGCGCCAGGATGCGTCCTTCGGTGAGAAAGCGCTGCCGCAGAAAATCCGCATCGTCGCCTTCCAGGGTAAACAGCTTCAGGGCAAGGTGCGTGCCGAGCGTCTTGTGGACCACCTCATACACGGCACCCATTCCGCCACGCCCAAGGCACCGCACAACGCGGTAGGGGCCGAGGTCGTGGCCGGGCTGGAGTTCTGGAGCCGCCATGGTGCCGACGAGGGGATTGCGTTACGCGTCGGGCCAGAGCTCGTGAGCCATCTCGCGGAGCTTGTACTTCTGTATCTTCTGCGAGGCGGTCATCGGGAAGACGTCGAGGAAGTGGACGTACTTCGGGATCTTGAACCACGAGATCTTGTCCTTGCAGAACACCTGCACGTCATGCTCGGAGAGCGTCACGCCATCCGCCGGGATGATGAACGCGGCAGGCTGCTCGCCGTACTTCTTCGACGGGCAGCCGACGACCGCCACGTCCTTCACGCCGGGCATGGTGCCGAGGAAGTCCTCGACCTCCTTCGGGGAGATGTTCTCGCCGCCGCGTATGATGAGATCCTTCAGCCGACCGGTGATGTAGTAGTAGCCGTCCTTGTCCATGCGCCCGATGTCGCCGGAGTGGAGCCAGCCGTTCTTGTCGATGCACTTCGCCGTCTGCTCGGGCATGTTGTAGTAGCCCTTCA
>CAMPAA010000074.1 GCA_946631345.1 uncultured Verrucomicrobiota bacterium | reverse complement strand
GCACTTGCCGCATGGCGGGTGAAGACCTTCGGCGGCAACTATGATCCCGTGCGCGACGCCCGTGCTTGTCCGCCATGCGTCCATAGCGCGAACGACCAACGTCAGATGCACGAACCGACAAACGACTGAACGCCGCCGCGAACACTCCGCCCCTCTCTTCCCGCACGGTGCAAGCCCGTATCTTGCCCGTAGTGTGCCCGTTCCCCGTCCGTATAGAGCCCGTGAAATGTCCGTAGCTCGTCCGTGGGGCGGTGGTTGTGGATGGATGGCCCCCGCATGGTTATGCGATAGTGGGTTCACTGTCGCATGTTTTTCGTGCGCCATTCCGTCGGGGACATGCCGGTTTCCTGTCGGAAGAATTTCCACAGGGCGTTTGCGGCCTTGAATCCGCAAAAGTTGGCTATTGAGGCAATGTCTTGCCCGGTGTTGGACAGCATTTCCTTTGCCCGTTCAAGCCTCACGGATTGAATTTCGTCAAGGATGGAATGCCCGGCAATCTGGCGGAAGCGCACTTCCGCCATGCGCCGCGAACACTTGAAAGCGGTGACCACATCGGCAGATGAAATGCCTTCGCAAGCTTTGCGGCGTATCAGTTCCATTGCGGCCGTGACTTCTGGATCGTAGCGGCGTCCCGTGCGTGTTGAGGCGCGGCGTACGATGCTCGCCGGGCCAAACGTGAGGCGATTCGCTTTGTGACGTTTTCCTTCCACGATTTCGCCAAGCGTCCGTGCGGCGAGTTCCCCAGCAAGCAGAAAGTCGGGTTGAATGCTTGTGAGTGTGGGCGTGGTGTGTTCGCATATCTGCGCGAAGTTGTCCACGCCGCAGACCGCAATCTCGCGTGGTACGTCGAAACCCGACTGTGCGGCGGCAGTCAAGACTTCTGCCGCGACGATGTCGTTTGCGGCAAATATGCCGCATGGTTTGGGAATCTGCATTATCCAGCGGTGCAATGCCTTTTGCCAGACGACACTTTGCGGTGAATGACGACCGCCGCAGAACGTTTCGCACGTCATTCCGTTCAATGCAAGCGCATCGCGGAATCCTCGCTTACGGTCATCGCTCCAGAAGCGGGGCTGCGGGTAAGGCACGAATGCGAAGTTGGGGTGTCCGGCAATGAGAAGTTCTTTCGCGGCGAGACGTCCCGTTGCGGTGGAATCGTGGCTGACACACGAGGCGTCTGGCGGCATCGTGCGCGGGTTGCGGTCAAGATAAACGGTCGGCAACTTCTCGAAAAGGTCTGTTGGAATCTCCTGATATCCGCCGCCGCACTCGACGATGGTGCCGATCGGATGCCAGAAATCGACAAGCTGTGCAAGCGTGGCTGGCGCGGGAAGTCCGTCCATGACCTGAAGATGCCAGTTCATGGCGGCGGCATGACGACGAACGCCTGCAATCTTGTCCGGGGCGCTCGTCTTTGACGGCGACTGAAAGTAGAGTATCGTGTCCATTTTCGCTACGGGCGGAAATTATAGCACAAACCACTTCGCTGATTCAATCAGAACCTTCGCAAATGGAGATTTGCATGTGGCGAAACTGCCGAACGAAATCCGTTGAAACTGCCGAACGAAATCCGTTGAAATTGCCGAACGGATATTGCATTCCTCATCTGATATTTGATATAATACGCCACAAATGAAAAAGTATATCAAAAGAATTGCAGATGCAATGATTGCCGAAAGATTGGCGTATTCAGGTGCCATTTTGGTTGAAGGACCGAAATGGTGCGGCAAAACCACCACATGCGAACAGCATGCCAAAAGCATCGCCTATATTTCTGATCCAGACATGCGAGAGTATTATCTTGATATGGCTCGCATGAGGATGCAGAAGCTTCTTGAAGGAGAGCAACCTCGCCTGTTTGACGAGTGGCAAGAGATTCCTGAACTGTGGGATGCAATAAGGTTCTCAATCGATCACAGCGAAGAGGATGCCCATTTCCTTCTTACTGGCTCTGCTGTCGTTCCCAAGAAGAAGAGAGAAAAGATACGTCATTCCGGCACAGGGAGATTCTCCAGAGTCAGGATGCGGCCAATGAGTTTATGGGAGTCGGGGGAATCGTCTGGAGCTGTTGGCATCTCGGATTTGTTTGATGGGAAGACCCCTCAATTTGAGGAGCCGCGTAAGGTGGAATTGGAGGAGATGGCGTTCATCCTTTGTCGTGGCGGCTGGCCGAATGCCATTGGAAGAGGGGAACATGCGGCTTTGCGTGTGTCAAGAGACTATTGCGAGTCGATTATCGAGAGTGACGCGTCTCGTGCCGATGATGTTCCGCGTGATCCTGCGCGTGTAAAGAGGCTAATGCGGTCATACGCCAGATTACAGGGAACGCAAACAAGTCTGGCTGCCATACGGAAGGACATGGCGGCCAATGACGTTGCCGATATCAGCGAGGATACCATATATTCTTACCTTGACGCACTGACGCGGATATTCGTGGTTGAGAACGTCCAGGCGTGGACTCCTTCCATCCGGGCAAAGACAGCCATTCGTTCTTCCGACACAAGGTATTTCACCGACCCTTCCATTGCTACTGCCGCATTGGGGGCAAGACCTGGCGATCTGATGAACGATCTTAGGTCGTTTGGAATGTTCTTCGAGACTTTGTGTCTTCGTGATCTGAGAGTGTACATGGATGCTCATGATGGCATGGTTAGGCATTATCGCGATCAAACCGGACTTGAATGCGATGCTGTTCTGGAGAATTTCAAAGGCGATTATGCGCTTGTCGAAATCAAGCTTGGCGGCGAAAGGCTTGTCAGTGAAGGTATAAGATCGCTTAACACATACTGGAAGTTGCTTGAGGGGAAAAAGATACGCAAGCCCGTGTTCAGGATGATTCTTACTGCTGTTGGAGATTATGCGTATACACGCAAGGAAGACGGGATAATAGTCTGTCCGATTTCGGCGCTGAAGCCGTAGTCTTGCACAGGTGCAATCCATTTGATGCTTCGCAAATGGAGATAAGATTTTTGCGCGTATGGAGCTATATTGAGATGCTGCATGTGGTATAATACGCGCCGTTCCAATGAATGGAGATGCCACAGTGAATAGAGCAGTCCACAAAGCGTGCCATTTGCGGAAAGTCTGCAAGTGCGATGCTCCAGAAAGGCATTCTTGGCTGGTGCGGTCGCATTTGCCGCCGCGCCAGCATTTGCGAAGAGGCCGGAAGAGATACGCTCCGTGCTATTGCATTGGGGCTTAAATATGTGGGGGGCGTCGTTGCCGCCGGACATCAAGGGGCCGCTCGTCCATGGTCGTCTTTGCAACGACAAGGTTATGTTCAGCGACAAGGCGTGGAATCTGCTTGTGGATGACATGGTTGCCAAGAAGATGAACATGGTCATCATCGATCTCGGCGAATTTCCTGCCTATCCGAGCCATCCTGAACTGGCGCTGCCGGGGTCGCGCTCGCCTGACTGGATACGCGGCGAGGTGCGGCGGTTGAAGTCGCTTGGTCTTGAGCCGATTCCGAAACTCAACTTCTCCACTGGGCATGATTCGTGGCTTGGAGAGAATTCGCGAATGATCTCGACCAGAATGTACTATCAGGTTTGCCGCGATGTCATCAAGGACGCGGCGGAGATGTTTGACCATCCGCGTTTCCTCCACATTGGTTACGACGAGGAGAATTTCGGCGGTCAGCAAGCCTTCAAGTGTGTGCGCGTGGACGAACTGTGGTGGTATGACTTTCTCTATTTCGTGAAGACGGTTGAGGGGAATGGGATGCGCCCGTGGATGTGGAGCGACTACGGATGGGATCACGCGGACTTTGTGGAGAAGTGCCCCAAGAGCGTTATCCAGAGCAATTGGAACTACAGCGATCTCGATGGATACGATCTTTCCAAGTTCAAGCCGGGTTCCAACCGTCTCAAGGTTTTCAAGCTGTTTCTGGACTTGGAGAAGGCCGGATTTGATCAGGTACCGTGCGGGTCTAACTGGAAGTCGGATCGGTACAAAAAGGAAGGTCCAGCGGTGAACAACAGCATCGCTGGTCTCGTGAAGTTCTGCCGCGACAATATATCCGCCGGGCACCTCAAGGGCTTTATGATGGCTCCTTGGGCTGATTGCACGGATGTGTCCAACAAAACGAATCTTGAGGGCATTGACCTTTTAGCCAAGGCGCTTGCGTAACTACTTTTGGTTTAATCAAGTTGTTGTTTTAAGGAGTAAAAGGATGGTAACAAGAAAATTCAGAAACAGAACCGAGTGGGGCAAGGTTGCCGCGCTCTCAGCTTCAGTTGTTGCGGGAGCAATGCTTCCTGTCGCCGCATCCACGGTCGCCTATTGGCCACTTGCGTACGAGGACGGAGTCCGCACGACAACGGGAACCGTGTTCGCTAACCAAGGTGATGGTGGAACTCTGGACGCCGTGCCGTCGTCGCGTAGCGGTGCATCGTTGATTTCGGGTAGCGACTATTGCCCCATTGGCACCGATGCCTTTCCATCCGGCTATGGTGTGTACGACCCCGTCTCCGGCACGAATGCCGCTGCCGCGACGGGACTCTACTTCCACAAGATCAACTTGAACGGCAACGCCGGTGCGCTCCGCGTCGCAGACCCAGCAGCCTTGCGACTTAAGACCTTCACCGTTGAATGCTTTGTCAGAATGCAGCAGGGTACGACTCAGAGCGACTGGAACTGCGTTGCCGTCATGCCGGGGCAGCTCAAAAACGGAAACACCACCATCAAGAACTGCGACAGCTGGGGGCTGCGCGTCATTGGAACGAACAAGATGTCCGTCCGCTTCACGAAGTCGGGCTACACGTTCAACGGCGAGGTCATCTCCGGTACGAACAAATCAGTCGATTTTTTTACGACCGGAATCTGGGACGGTCGCTGGCATCATGTTGCCTTCAGTGTGAATGACGACACCAAAAAGGTCATGGCATTTTTCGATTATGCCTTATCCAATGAGGGTTTGCTTGATGAAAGCGTCTGGTACAACTCTGGCGAAGACCTCTTCATCGGCAACACGCCGCAGACGCCAGGGCCGTTCGGCGGCTCCATCGCGCATTTCCGCATCTCCGACGAGGCTCTTGATCCGCCGTCGTTTCTCCATTTCACGCGCACGGAACGGGCGGCGGACGAAGATCCCGACGTGTTGCTGCATCTCGACTTCGAGCCGCCTGCAGGACTTGTGACGACGCAGGGGTTCTTCAACGACGCGGCGATTGGCCCCGCCGTGCACCACTGGGGTGCGCAGACCATTCCGCATACCGTTGCCACCGTCACTCCGTTTTCGACAGTCTACTCATCTCTGCTGGACGAGACTGGCCGCATAAGCGCCTACTGCATGACGAATGCAACTGGATACAACGCCAATGGTGATCTCATTAAACGTTACGTTGCGTGGCAACCGCCGGAGGATGTATTTTCGAACTCGTCTTTCACAGTGGAGTGCTGCTACAAGACGACAGGGCAGCTTGGCAGCTACATCCCGCTTGTGCGTCGTCTCGGCGGCTACAACGTGCAGTTCAATCTTGGCTTTGGCGGCGGCGGGAACGTTGGCAAACTTTCGGCGGCGACGGTGCCGGGCGCAACAGTCAGCACTGTTTCGATTGTCGACACGATTCGCACCGACGACGGACAATGGCACCATGCAGCCGTCGTCTTTGATCGCGCGCGCTGCACGATGACCCTCTTCCGCGACTACGAACCGGTTTCGTCGCCGACTTACACAGGTATCGTAGCGCCGACAAACACGCCGATTTACATCGGCGGCGGCTACGACAACACTGGCGCGTACCGGCCCTACGACGGAATGATTGACAACGTGCGAATCACGATGCGTGCGCTAACCGTTGGCGAGTTTCTGCGGTCTGACCATGCCATGCCATCCGGCAAGACGATCGCCTGGGCATCGTTCGACAATACGATTGACGCAACAGCGCCGGCCTGTGCGCTCACGAACGGCATCGCGTCTGCTGCGGCAATGGGCGGCACCGTGCCGTCCTACATGGCATTTTCGGGTGGTGACAGTATCCGCATTGAGGATGGATCGGAGAATGTACTTCGTCGTGGCAACCTTGCGTCGCTCTCCTGCGCAACGAGCGTCGTGAAATACGCAGACAATCTGCTTTTGCCGCTTGTCAAAGACCAGACGATAGAATTCCGCATAAAAGCTGCCCCTCAGGACAAATTTGCCGGTATCGTGCGGTGCAATCTCTACCGTGATACGGCATCCATTCCCGTCTGGGGTCTCTCAGGAGGCGAGCTTGACAGCAGAGCGCTTCACTTCCGCTGTGCGCTTGCCGGCGCATCGTATTTCGAGGAAGCCGGCATGAACGAGGATACGGGAGTGGTCGCATTCGACGGCAAGTGGCATCACATTGCGCTCACCCTTTCGCATGCAAACGGCAAAGTGACGGCGAGTCTGTACAAGGACTACGAGGCAACGCCTTCGTGGACGAAGACCAAGGCGGGACGGCTTTGCTACGGTGTCGGCTACGCGCCGGTGTGGATTGGAGCGGCAAATTCGACGACTGCGTTCTTCAACGGCCAGATTGACGAGCTGCGCATTTCGCGCGGCATTCTGACGCCCGACGAGTTTTTGCGCCGTGGCAAGAGGGGCATAGTCATCTGTATTTATTAAGGAGTATTGTGGTATGAAGAGAATGCTAATCAAGAGAATGCTAATCGCCGCGCTCGCAGTCTCGACATGGTTCGTGGCAACGACGGCGGAGGTGGTGTCGTTCAAGGACGCAGCCAAAATCAAAAGCTGGGACGCGTGGAACTACCACAAGAAGCCTGCACCTCCAAAGGAGCGTCCATGCGTGACGTGGGCGAAGCTGAACAAGCTTGACCCCGGACTGAAACAGATCGGTCGCCTTGCCGTACGCGGCGCGAAGGACATCAAGTCGTCCAAGTGGTCGGTCGGATGCGAGACGATGGATCGCGATTATGCGAACTGGGATTCGTACAAGGCGTGGCTGGAGCCGCTTGGCGCGAAGCACGGCCGGCTCTTCTCCGGCTGGGCCAAGACCGAGCAGGAGAAAGGCAAGTACGACTTCTCCTGGCTTGACCCGCAGGTGCGCGAGATGGCGGCGATGGGCGTGAAGCCGTGGATATGCCTTAGCTATGGCAATCCTGTCTATGGCAGCGATTTCCGCTTGGGTATGCGCGTGAAGCAGGTCACGGACAAACCGGAGGCGTTTGAGGCGTGGCTTAGATACTGCGCGGCGGTAGTGGAGCGCTACAGGGGCGTAGTGGACGAGTGGGAGATTTGGAACGAACCGTTCGGACAGGGCCCGGAGTATGCCGAGATGTTCTACCGCACGGCAAAGGCGATCCGTGCCGTCCAGCCGACGGCGAAGTGCTTCTGCACGGCGATAAGGTGGAACGCGCGCGACCCGATGAAGAGCGACTACGCGCAGGTTCTAGAAAAGCTGAAGAGAGAGAATGCGCTTGAACTCGGTTCGTATTTCATCTACCATCCCTACGACAAGATACCGGAGAAGTCATACGGTTGGTACGAGCCATTGAGGAAGTTTGTGAAGAGCTACAGTGGTGCGTTCGACATCATGCAGGGTGAGGTGGGATGTCCGTCGCAGCTGGAGTTCGCCCACGGGCTCCATAGCATAGAATGGACCGAATATTCGCAGGCGAAATGGGATCTGCGCCGTGCAATGGGCGATGCGGTGCGCTCGATTCCGTCCAGCGTGTTCACTATGATCGACCTGCAGTACACGTTCATGCTGCAGAGCTTCGGCCTCATCCGCTCCAACACGCTCAAGGAATTCGTCTATCGCCGCCCCAGCTACTACGCGATGCAGAATGTCTATTCGCTCTTCGACAACGACACCTTGCCGCAGAAACACCTGACCGTGAAAATCGCGGGGCGGGACGTCTCCTGCAATCTCTTCAAGCGTTTTGACCAGTCGTTGCGCGTCTATTGGTTTTGCGACAGGCAGCCGAGTTCCGATCTTGAATTTACACATGTGAATCTCGACATCCCGGAGAATCTTGACCGTCCGGTGTGGGTGGAATTGATAACTGGGCGTGTGTTTGAGATTCCCGACTCTTCCATCGAACGGCGAAAGGACGGCATGACGCTCAAGGGTGTTCCGGTGTGGGACTCGCCGGTCATAGTCTCTTCCCGCAGAGCCATTGCGCTCGCCCGCGAGTGGGAGAAGGAGTCGCCGCGAGATATTGTGGATTCCTTCTACCGGCCGGGGCAGTACGAAAACAAGATGAAAGCGTTTCCAGGTCCGCACACGAACGAGACTTGGCTTGCGATGAAGACGTCGGACTTCCTTCCGTGCATCGACCGCTACGGACAGTTCCGCCACCGCGACTGGCCCGGGAAGACGAAGAGCGACGACGACCTCAGGCGCGCCGCCGAAGACGAGGCGAAGGAGCTTGCCGCCAACCCCGGCCCGTCGGGTCGCGACAGGTGGGGTGGCTGGGCGAACGGCCCGCAGCTGGAGGCGACAGGGCGTTTCCGCACCCACAAGGACGAGCGCGGCAAGTGGTGGCTGGTCAATCCTGAGGGGCGGCTTTTCTGGTCGTTCGGCCCGGTTCGCGTGTCTGCCTCGTCGGGCATGACGCCAATGAACGGTGACAACTCTACGCCCCGCACCGGCATCGCCACGATGGATCGCGACGGCCTCTTCGCCGAACTGCCGTCCGCGCCTGGCGCGGCGGACGCGACGCCGTTCTCGAAGTTCTGGACGACGCACGACGATCTGCTGTGGCCGTTTTTCCTTGCGCGCGGCGAGACGCGGGTCTATGACTTCTCGTCCGCCAATCTCTACCGCAAGTACGGCGCGGACTACTACGCGGTGTTCTCCGATCTCGTCCACCGCCGCTTGAGAAGCTGGGGCTGCAACACCATCGCCAACTCGTCGGATCTTGCCATCTGCCTGATGGATCGCACACCGTACGCCGAGCGGGTGGAGTGCCAGTCGCGCCCAATCGCGGGCAGCCACGGGATGTGGTGGAAGTTCCGCGATCCGTGGGACGGGAGTTTCACCAAGGGCGTGACGGCGGCGCTTGAGGCGCATGGGCGCGAGGCGCACGATCCGTGGTGCATCGGGTTCTTCGTGGACAACGAAATCAACTGGGGCGCCACGCCGCGTCAGCTTGCCGAATGGACGCTGCAGTCGCCGCATGACCAGCCGGCGAAGGGGGCGCTTGTCGATTTCCTGCGCGAGCGGTACGGCGGCGACGTCGCACGGCTCAACGCCGCATGGTCGGCCGCATATGCAGATTGGGAGGATCTGCGGCATTCGTTTCTCCTGCCGGGCTCCAGGGCTGACGGCGATCTGTCGGCGTTCACCAAGATTCTCGTAGACGCCTATTTCAGGCAGACGAAGGAAACGGTCAAGGCGTTTGATCCGCAGCTGCTGTATCTGGGATGCCGATTTGCGGGGTCGAAGTGTCCGCCATGGGCGGTGGAGGCATGCGCGAAGCACTGCGACGTGATGAGCTACAACATCTACCGTGAGACGCTTGCCGAATGGAAACTGCCTGACGGCGTGGATGCGCCGGTGCTCATCGGCGAGTTCCACTTCGGCGCGACGGACAGGGGGCCGTTCGGCACGGGCGTAAGGCAGGCGGCGAATCAGGCTGACCGCGCAGAGAAGATGAAGGCATACGTCCGTTCCGCGCTTGAGCATCCGCAGATCGTTGGCGTCCACTGGCATCAGTTCTCCGATCAGGCCACCACCGGACGTTTCGACGGAGAGTACCTTCAAGTTGGATGGACGGACATTTGCGACACGCCGTATCCCGAGACGGTTTCGGCCGTCCGCGAAGTCAGTGCGCAGATGTACGAGATGCGGTCAAATTCAGACAAAGAGTAGTAGAGATGGGAAGATTCGAAGGCAAGGTTGTTCTCGTGACGGGCGGGAACAGGAACACGGGGTTTGAAATCGTGGAGAAGTTCGTCCGCGAAGGTGCGAAGGTGTTTATGTGCGGTTCAAGCGAGGCTTCCACCGCCAAAGGTGCGGATGCGCTCAAGGCGCGGGGGCTGGATGGCGTCGTTTCAAAGACGTGTGATATATCAAATGTAGCGCAGGTCAAGGCTCTTTTTGACACGATAGAGCGCGAGGCGGGGCGGCTTGACATTCTCGTGAACAACGCCGCCAACCAAGGGCTTGGGCACGGCGGGCCGCTGGAGATGGACGCAGCTCGTTTCCACGAGGTCTTCAACGTGAACGTGATAGGTGGATTCCAGATGACGCAGATGGCTTGCAACCGCTTCTTCATGAAGCAGGAATCGCGGGGCGTAGTCGTGTTTCTGTCGTCGAACACCGCGATGAGGGCAATCCGCAACCGCACGGCCTACTGCGCGTCGAAGGGGGCGATAAACTCGATGGTGCGCGCACTTGCGCTCGACTTGGCTCCGCTCGGCATCCGCGTGAACTGCTGCGCCCCCGGTTACATCTACACGGAGCGATGGGATGTTCTCGACCCCGCCAAGGCGGCGCGGCGGCGGCTTAACTGCCCGCTACGCAAGGAGGCGAAAGGCTCCGACATCGCCAATGTTGTTGCGTTCCTCGCCTCCGACGATTCCGCCAACATGACGGGCGAAATCGTCACGTGCGACGCTGGCTGTTCGTGCCAGCACATGCCTGAGGACGTGGATGTCTAAGTCGTATAAATGGCTGCTAATTGGACTCCTTAGCTGCGCGTTCTTCTTCCATCAGGCAGACAGGGCGCTCTTCGGGCTTCTTACGATTCCCATACAGAAAGACATTGGCCTTACCGATGTTCAGATTGGGTGGATAAACACGACGCTTTCATGGACGCTTGCGGCGATGACGGTCGTTGCGGGGTTCATCGGTGACCGATTCTCGCGCAAGTGGATCATCACGGTTTCGCTTGTCGCATGGTCACTGATGACAGTCTGCATGGGATTTGTGGGCGGATTTGCGGGGGCGCTTTTCTTCAGGTCTGTTGCGACGGGCGTGGGCGAGAGTTTCTATGCTCCAAGCGCATACGCGCTTATAGCCGTTCACCACAGAGAGACGCGATCTGTCGCACTTTCCATCCATCAGGCCGCGCTTTACGTGGGACTTATGGTTTCGGGGCTTGTCGTGGCGTGGGCGCTTGGATTTCTCGGCACATGGCGAAACGTGTTCATTGCTTTCGGTGTGGCTGGGTGTGTGTTGGGCGTGGCTTTTGTGTGGCTGTTGAAGGATGGGATGAATGGTGAGCAACTGTCCACAACCACTACAGCGGCGAGTGAGGACACGCGCCCTCCGCTGTCCGCCGGTCTCCGTGCCTATTTCTGCAATCCATCGGCCTTGTGCGCAACGGCTGGGTTCGTGGCTATCGTATTCGTGAACAACGCTTATCTTTTCTGGGCTCCGAAGTTCGCAGCGGAGAAATTTTTGCTTGATGTAGGCGTGGCGGGCAAGGGCGTCATGCTCTGGCACCACTTTTTCGCTTTTGCGGCGATTCTTGCTGGTGGTGTCTTGACGGACAAGTTCGTTAGCCGTTTTCCTCGTTTCCGACTAGGTTTTCAGGCGCTCGCGCTTCTCTGCGGTGCGCCGATGCTCATTTGGATAGGACTTGCGCCATCGTTCGCGGGTCTGCTTGTCGCCGCCTCGGCCTACGGTGTATTTCGCGGCTTCTTTGAGGTCAACACCCACGCCTCGCTTTTCGATGTGGTGCCACCGCAGTTCCGCTCGACGGCGGTTGGTCTTCTCAACATGATAGCGTTCTTCTTCGGTGGGCTTTCGGGCGTGGCGATGGGCGCGCTTTCCCAGAAGTGGGGTGTTCGCGGATTCGAGATAGGCTTTGGCGTGATGGCAGCTACATACGCGCTTGGCGCGGCGTTGATGGTGTACAGTTTCTTCTTCACCTTCAAAAGAAACCGAGTTCTGGAAACATAGAGCCCCAGAAACACGGAAAAAGGAATCAACCATGAAAATCAAGTCCATAAAAACCTTCACCATCGACTGCTTCCGCACAAACTGGGTGTTCGTGAAAGTGGAAACCGACGAAGGAATCCACGGAATTGGCGAAGGGACTCTCGAATACAAGGAAAATGCCATTGTTGGCGCAATCGCCGACCTTGAACATGCACTTGCCGGCAACGATCCGTTCGACACAGAATGGATACAGCATCAGAACTACCGCGATGCGTACTGGCGCGGCGGTCCCGTCCTGATGAGTGCGCTTTCGGCAATCGACATGGCGCTCTGGGACATCAAGGGCAAAGCGCTTGGTCTGCCAGTCTGGAAGCTTATCGGCGGCAAGTGCCGCGAGGGTGTTCCGTGCTACGCCAACTGCTGGTTCTCAGGCGCAAAGGAGCCGGATGAGTTCGCGGCCAAGGCGACGGCCGCCGTGGAGATGGGCTTCAAGGGACTCAAATGGGATCCGTTCGGTAAGAACTACCGCCAGCTGCCGCCCGAAGACCTCAAGAAGGCGATGAAGTGCGTCGCCGCCGTGAAGGCCGTGACCGAGGGCAGGGCGGAAATACTCATCGAATGCCATGGACGGTTTGACGTTCCGACCGCGCTCCGCATCTGCAACGCGCTGGAGGAGTTTTCGCCCTACTGGGTGGAGGAGCCGGTCATCCCCGACACGATGCGGGCGCTCGCGGATGTGCGAAGCCGTGTCAGAACGCCGATTGCCTGTGGCGAGCGGCTATATACGACGCAGCAGATACTGGACGCCATCGAACTTCGCGCAATGGACTATCTCCAGCCCGACTCTTCGCACGCGGGCGGCATTACCGGCATGAAGCAGATTGCCGCGCTCTGCGACGCGCACCATATCCCGTTTTGCGCGCATAATCCGTCCGGCCCCGTGGCCAACGCCGTCACGCTCGCGCTCGGCGTTTCGACGCCCAGCTACTGCATCCACGAAACGCTCTTTGACGACGTGCCTTGGCGCAAAGACGTGATCAATGAGGATGTGCGATTCGCCGACGGTTTCATGTACCCGTCCGACAGGCCCGGTCTCGGAATCGAACTGAACGAAAAGGCCGCAGCCGCACATCCAAAGCAAGACCATTGGCTCAGGCACTACATCGGAACGCTCACAAACATTCGCCCGCCAGATAGCGTAGCATATTGGCATGGCTAAGGATGCCAACGAAACAATCATTGCGCCGTTTTTCGGTGAGATGAACAGACTGTGCGGATTCGTTCTGCGGAACTCTTGATTTTGACTTACTGATCGATTTTATCCTCCGTCATTCGGCGGGGGATTTTTTTGTCTTCACGTTTCATTTCTGGCCCTTTCGGCTTCGCGCCGGTGGGGCTTTTTCATTTGCCGTCGGGTCGTTTGACCCGGCGGCTTTTTTTGTCGCTTCGATTTCCCGCCGTCGCGCTGTGCGCTACGGCGAGGCAAGCCCTGCGCCGGGTGGCGTGGGGGGAGTTATGAACAACCAAAACGAAAGGAGCCAGAGATGGCAAAAGAGAACGAAAGAAAAGAAGCAAAAGAAAGGAAGAGAAAACAAGACGGGGGTTTATTAATAAACCCTCTTAGCAATACCACCGCGTGCGCGCGCGCGAGGCGCCTGCCCTGCACGTGCGGCTATGCGGAGGCCGGGGATGCGGCGGCGGAGATCGTCGCCAACTGCTTCCCGCACGGCGCGAAGGACGTCCGCCTTTGGGCGTGGTACTGCCGCCACTTCGACCGCCGGCTGATCGTGGACAGGGCGTACTTCTACGCCTCGTGCCAGCGCCAGGGCGAGGTGCGCGACGGCGTCACCGCGTTCCAGGCGTGGCTTCGCAAGGAGTTCGGCGCGAAAGGCGGTGCGCGATGAAGGACCGCACGACGCTCGGGCGCGACGCCGACGTCGCCGAGACCGCCGCGCTGACCCTCGCCGATTCCC
>CAMPAA010000073.1 GCA_946631345.1 uncultured Verrucomicrobiota bacterium | reverse complement strand
CGTGTGTTACCTATGTCCCTTGTCCATGTGTTACCTATGTCCCTTGTCTATACATTTGATGTCCCCTGAAGGGGGATTTGACGTCCCCTGAAGAGGTGTTTAAGCCGCCCAGACACCCAGATATCTGGCAAAACGCGCATTTTGCGCAATACTTTCGCAGCAAGACGTGGGCGTCACTGCGTTTCGGGCGATCTATCGGACGGTGAGTCAGCGGCCTTCCTGCATCTCCTTGACCGATTCAAGTATGGAGTCGGCCATGTACTTCAGCTGCTCCGCCGTGAGGCCGTAGATAGGCAGATGCGTGAAGCGCCTGTCGAATACTTCCTCGCACACCGGGCACGACTTCGCGGCGGCTTCGGGGTCGAGCCCCATCTCCCGCACGGCGGAGAACCGGTATAGCGGACCGAAGTGAGGGATGTTGGTCACGCCCTTCTCGTCGAGCTTGCGCTTGAGCACCTGCACGTCGCCGCCCGCCTTCTCCGGATCGATCTGGAGCTGGTAGAGGTGGAACGTGGGCACGATATCCGCATTGCCGAGGTCCTGCGGAATGATCGCCGGATTGCCGCTCAGGCGCTCCGTCATGTATGTAGCCTCGCGGCGGCGCTCCGCAAGTATCTTGTCGTAGCGCTTCATCTGCTGGAGCAGCCCCAGCGCCTGTATCTCGGTGACGGAGGTGTTCGCGCTCATGAACGGACCGTGTTTGCCCTTGATGCACGACACGTCGTAGAGCCAGTTCTTGATCTTGTTCGAGAAGTCCACCCCGAGGAAGCGCGCGCGGCGCGCCTCCGAGCGGAACTCCGGGATGTTCGTCACGAGCACGCCACCCTCGCCGAAGGAGGTGCAGTTCTTGACCTCGTGGAAGCTGTACGCGCCGAAATGGCCGATGGTGCCGAGCTTGCGTCCCTTGTATTCGCCGCCGAAGCCGTGCGCGGCGTCCTCAAGCACGATGATGCCGTGCCTCTCCGCAAGCTTCATGATGGGATCCATGTCCACCGGATAGCCGCCGATGTGGACTGGCACGATCATCTTCGTCTTGGGCGTGATCTTGCGCGCGACGTCGGCGGGATCCATGTTGAGAGTCTTGGGGTCGATGTCGGCGAAGACGAGCTTCGCGCCCGCGCCGAGGGGATACGCCATCGTGGCGATGAACGTTATCGCCGGCACGATCACCTCGTCGCCGGGGCGGATATCCGCATACCTGTACGCGATCTCAAACGCGCTCGTGCAGTTCGTCACGAAAAGCGAGCTGCCGGGATCCACGCCGAGATAGGAGTCGAGCGCCTTCTCGAGCTCCTCCACCCTGCCTGCGAGCGAAAGCTTTCCGGGCGGGGTGGAGATGGCCGAAAGCCTATGCACCGCCGCATCGACCTCTGCGAGCGCGGCATCGTGCTCCGGTCCGCTGCCCTGCATCAGGAACTTTACTATCTCCATAAGGTCCTGGGCGTTGTAGTCTTCGCCGACCGCCGCCCACGGAACCTTCGTTGCGCCTGTGTTGTACCTGAAATCTGTTGCTTCGCTGCCCATTTCCTTGGTTCCTTTCTTGTTTGATGGCCTTACGCCGTTCAATGGCCGCAAATTATACCACAAAAACGCAGAGGCGGCGCTTCGCTACGGCCACAGGCGATAGATGGCCCAGTTACGGAACAGGGCGGCCTCGCCGGGTTTCTGGCGGCTCGCGCCGAACGTGAACTTGAGATGGTTCACCCCAAGAGGCGCGGTAAGGAACATCGTCCCCCTGCGCCAGCCATCGGCGTCGGGCGCGCCAAACACGCATCTGGGCGAAGGAAGGCGGAACAGCATCCCCTCGTCATCGCCCCAGCTCACCGTCGAACCGGCAGCATCGCCGCGCGCCTCCACCGTCACCGCATACCTGGCCCCCGGCTCTATCCCCCGGCAATAGCAGTAGTAGCAGCCGTTCATCATGCCCTCGCACGAACGCACGCCGCCATCAAGCGTACGGAACGTCCCCTCGGGGATCGGGCGGCCGCGCTTATCCTTGGTGACCTGCCATGTGTGCAGAGCCGTCTTTGCCAGAAGGTTGGTCGCCGTTCCGGCCGCGCGCAGCCGCGCAAGCCGCCTGAGCTCCGCCGCTTCGCCGCCCTTGACGGTCTCGAGCATCTCGCAGACCCCCGGCAGGGCCTGTTCCCACGTCTTCGCATAGTCCACGGCGGGGTTAAGGCGGGCGGACTTGTCCCAGTCTATCCACGGATGCTTCTGCCCCCAGAGCCAGACGTACTCGTCGGCTACGTCCGTCGCCGCCTGGATGTTGCGCCTGAAATGCTCGAGGCGCGATCCGCCCTCAGGCCCGATGCTCCACAGCGCGCGCCTGCCCGGGGTGACTGGATCGGTGTAGTAGTCGAGATACTGGCCAAACCCCTGCTCCACGCGCGCCGCGTACTTCTCACGGATGTCTTCCGGCAGAAGCATCGCGCCCAGCCGCCGGGCGTTGGAGTGCGCCACGTGGAACTCGTTGAACGAAGCCTCGTGGCGGTATCCGTGCTCGTCGCCCTCTATAAGCCTGCCCGTGGGCGGCAGAGCGTCGAGTATCCCGGCCACGAACGACGGCCACAGGTCGCCGTTCTGCCGCATGAGGGCGGCTGGATCGCGCGTGGCGAAGTATGAGCGGTCCTCGGAAAGCACCCAGAAGGAAAGCAGGATGGCGGCGGGATGTTCGCGGAACACCCTTCCGAACACCTGCCGCCCGCGGGCCCTCGCAAGGCGGCGGCACTCGTCGTACGGCGGATCGCTTTCGCTGCGGTAGAACTGGCGCTGCTGCCTGTAGTCCTCGTGATCGATGGATATGCCCTTCACGCCGGCCTCGCGTGCAAGGCGTGCGACGATGCCCATGTTGTTCTCGATGCACGCCCATGCGGCGTCATCCGTCCAGGCCGCGCGGTGCATCGGCGCGCGGTAGCCGGCGAGGAAGCTCTCCGAGAGGTTCGGCTTGGACACGATCGCCTTCAGCACCGGCACCTGGTCGGCGAACGCCTCCCACGTCCAGGCCGGGTAGTCCGTGAGACCGATCTGCGTGAACGTGCCGCCCTTGGGGTTCTTTGCCGAGACCAGGATTCCCACGCCGTCGATCGGCAGCCCGGCGAACCTGTCGGCGTGCTCCAGTATCTGGGCAGGCTTGAGGTTCCTGAACTCCCACGCGAACGCGATGTACTTCTTTCCGGCGGCCGGTGCCTGCGCGGCTGCGGCGAACGCTGCAACCGCGAAAAACAGTCCTTTCATGCTTTCCTCACCTTATCTGCATCCTGAAACTCGCTATCTTGCGCAGCTGGAGCGCGAATCCGCCTTCCACCTGCGCCACCCGCGCGACGCAGGCTCCGCCAAGCCCAGCAAGCGCGCCGGTGAAGCCTGTCTTCGAGACGATGACCGTGTGCCAGCGCGGCGACGCCATGAGGTCGAGGTCCTGCGGCCACTCGAGCGTCATCCCGCCGAGATCGACGGCCTCCGTCACCGTGATTGGCGCGAACGCCGTGAACCGCAGTGTGCCGCCCGCCTCGCAGGAAAGCGAACGCACCGACTGCACGCCGCCCCATTCGTACACTCCACCGGCCTTCACGGCGATTCCAAGCGTGTTGGTCACTCCGCCGGACGTCAGCATCACTCCGTTCGTTATGGCGAGCGTACCCTTTCCGCACACCGAATCGGCAAACGTCGCCGTGCCGCCGCCCGCATCGACCGTGAGCGTGGCGCCGTCGCATACCTGCATGGCGCGCCACCGGGCGGTCTCGTCTGACGCGAACCCCGCCTCTGGGCCGTACGTCCAGTCGCCTGCCGTGCGGATCGTCGGCGAGCCATATGCCTTTATTGCAAGCGGGTAGTTTGCACCTTCCTTGACGGTGGTCCAGTCCGCACCCATCTGCACGGTGAGGGTGTCGCCGAACGATATGCGCGAGCGGCCTTCGGCGGCATACATGCGGGAGTTCCTCGCCGGCTTCACGCCCGCGATCCTGAGCGTGCCGGAGCCGCCGAACGCCTGGTCGTTGCCGCCGACGAAAGTCGCCTGTATGTCCATCGTCCCGTCAATCGTGCTTTTTGCGCCGTACGCAACCATGCCCCACGCCGAACTTCCCGAATTCCATGCATACTGCGAGGCCGCCGTGCCGTCCTGGAACGTCAGCGTGCCGCCGTCCTTTACGCGGAAGCCGGCATACGGGAAGGCAAATGCGGTCGTCTGGTTGGTGAACGTCACGTCGCCGCCGGAGAGCACGGTGAACTGCGTGCCGCAGGTCAGGTGCCCGTAGCCGTCGTTACGCGCAAGGAAGTTGAACTGCGGGAACGTGACGAGCGAGCCGAACCGCACATCGCCGGAAACGCCGATGATGCCAAAGTCGGACGTCTTCTGGAAGTCGGAGTTGTCGGTGTCGATCACGATCGGGCCTTCGGCGGCGGCGCAGAGCGTCGGCGAGTTGCCGCGTATGCCGTTGAACGTGTAGAACTGCGGCACCGGCGAGAACGACGAGATCGCCGCGCCCTCGTAATTCCCCCTGTCGCTAAACGTTATGCCGGCCAGGCCGTATATCGTGAACGACGGCACCGCATTGTTGCGGAAGCGTATGCTTTTCACCGTCGCGCCTTTGGCCGTGGGGTACTCCGTGGCGTCCTCCCCCTGGAAGAACCTGTAAAACTGCACGGTGGCCCCTGCGTCGGCGGCCCCGAACACGTATGCGTACGTCTGGAGCGGGCGCATCTTGCCGTACCAGTTGTCCGGGTTGGCGGACTGATTGTCCGTCCCCTCGCCGACCCACTCGTAGTCCGATTCGCACGATACGTCCATCGCGACGTTCGTCACGGCCCACGACCCGCCGCTTTCGACGAGGCTCCACCCATTCGGCGCGCCGGTGAGCCTGATCTGGCCATTCGGCACGGCCAGCCCGCCGCCGATGTCGCATAGAACCGCCTTGGCGTCCACCGCCATATTCTCCGCGAACACTACGTTGATGACGGCGGTGGGGTCGATGCTCCACTTCGCCGCATGGACGGCGTTGCTTCCGGCGGGTATGTTGAGCACGGTGTTCGGGCCGAGCACGAACTCGTCGGCGTGCAGCGGCCCGCAGACGGTGGTCATGGACAGGTGCGGCAGGAGCGTAAGCGTGGTGCCGGCCTCGACCGCGAAACGGGAGAAAGGCGATGCCGAGTGGCCTTGGAGGAACCTCAGTTCGCCGCCGCCGCGCACTGTGAGCGTAGCGGCATCCTTCGCGCCTAACCCGCTGAGGGTCACCGTGCGGACAGTGGCCGGATCGTTGTAGTCGCGTGTGTCCACCACGAAGTCGCCGGAGGCCACTGCGATCGCGCCGGAGGATGGTGCTCCGGTGTCGGCAGTAGGCCGGATCTCGGTGGGGCCTTCGAGGAAGAACGTGTCGTAGTCCGTCCGCGTGGTTTGGAACGGATAGGTTGCGCCGACCACGATGACCGGGAAGCGGAGCGTGGGAACCCCATACTGCGAGCCTATGCGGAACGCCTTCACGAACACTGGGTAGTCGCCGCCGAGCGAGCCCCGCCGGTTGATGCTGATGCAGCCGTTGGTGACGCACAGGGGACCGCCGACCTCCACATCGTAGTCGAGCTGCGAGTTGCTCGAATGTATGAGCACCGCGTTGTCGGAGCCGCTCTCAACGACAAGGGTCGTGCCGTCAAGCGACTCGAGCGCCGAACGGTCGGTCACAGTACCGACCACGCGCCTGACGGCTGGATGGTACTCTACCGTGGCCCCGTCGACCGCATCCGCGAACGCCTGCGGAACCTTGCCTTCCGGGAGGATGAGCCTGCCGCCGGTGAACGACAGGGTCGCATCGCCGGTCATGCTGATCGCCTCCGTTGCGCAGAAGGTGCCAGAGGAGACGGATACCGAAGCTCCGTTGTCGAGATCGAGCGTCTCCACCGAGAGGCTTCCGCCGTTCGCCACGGAGATCGCGGCGGCGTTCTGGTATGTTCCGTGCCGCGTGATTGAACGGCTTACGAGGCTTCCGCCGTTCACGTCGATCTTCGCCGCGGGGGCGCGGACGCGGATAGTGTCGGAGCAGACGATCGCGCCGCCTGCCTCCGCGTGAAGCTCCGGCGCGTTCATCCAGAGCGTCATGGTTATGCAGCGGAGCTCACCCCCGTTTTTCACCGTGACCGGCCCGTAGAGCATGAGATCCTTTCCGGCGACGGTGAAGGTCGGCCCGTCAAGCACGAGACTGCGGAGCTGGCGCACGTAGCAGTCGTTCAATGCGCCGCCAGTCACGGTTCCCGTGCCGGTCAGCGTGACGGTCTGGGCCACGCCCTCGCTCTCAAGGCGTACGCACCTGGTCTGATAGGAGCCTTCCACGTTGATGGAGTAGTCGCCTTCGAGGATCGGCAGCTCCACCCAGTCGTCGGACGTCGGCACCCGGTTGAGCGACCAGTTCTCCGCCACCCCCCAATCGCCTCCGGAAGCGTTGGTCCACCGGTTAGTCTCGTAAGCGCCTGCGCATACGGCACACGCCGCAAATGCAATGGACAGAAGCCCGGAAGCCCTGCCAACCATGCCCGATGATGATCTGCCAGCCATATGCATAATCCTCCTTATTTGACGTAACAGGAGAACTATACCACATCGCTTTTTTTTTTGTCAAGGCTAACTTTTGCGACGGTCGCCGGTGGGCGTCGCCGTGCGCCCTATTCCGCCAGCCAGTCGAGTACGCCCATCACTATAGCCGACGCCACCTTCTCCCGGCGCACCGGATCGGCGGAGGCCTCCTCGCCTTCCGGCAGGTTGATGAAGTCCACCTCGACCAGACAGCTCGGCACCGCTGGGTTCCGGCAGACGGCGAGCGACTTGACCTGCGCTCCGCAGTCGCGCACGGGGGCCACCGCCTGCGCCACATGCCGCTGCACGGCTCGGGCGAGCGACAGCCCCTTTTCGTTCGACGCGTAGGTCGTGGAGTGGCGGGCGTCGCGTGGGTTGGTGCCAACGCCCGTGGCGTTGTGGTGGATGGATATGAAGATGTCGGCCTTCTCGCGGAACGCCCGCCTCGGCCTGTCGTACAGCGCAGGGAACGAATCGTCGGTGCGCGTCATCGTGACCCTGAACCCGGCCCTCCTGAGCGCCGCCTCCAGCGCCTTCGCCTGGTAGATGTTGAAATCCTTCTCCTTCATGCCACGCGGCGACAGGGCCCCGGAATCGCTCCCGCCGTGCCCGGCATCGACCATCACGTGTATGTTTCCGGGCGGGGTACCCGGCGGCGGCTTCGCCGCAAACACCGTGTTGGTGGGGATGCCGAGGTCGGCGTACGGATTGTGCGGCGGGGATGGCGGGGCGGGCCTCACCGCGCCGGAAGGCGGCGCCGCCACGACGAACCGGCGAACAAGGGTGTTAGTGCCCTGCGTGAACGTAAGCGTGTTGGTGCCGGGCTGTACCCGCACCATGGCCAGAAACGCCCCGGTGCGGTACACGTCCACCTCCACGCCGTTGATGGCGAGGCGTTCCGACCTGTTGGTGGACGCCGCACCGATCACGTAGGTGCGCCCCGTCTGCGGGAGCCTCTGGCTCTCGGCCGGGAACGTCACGAGAATCGCAGCGAACAGCGCTGTGAACATGGCAGCGTCAGGCGAGGGACTTCATCAGCGCGAGCGCCTTGTCGAGCGCAGGCTCGAAATCCGCGCCCTTTGGCCAGCCGCATTCGCACGAAACGCCGCCGGTGTAGCCGATCTTCTTGAGGGCGTCGAAGTACGGCTTGAATATCTCCGCATCGTCGGGGCGCGTGCCGGGGAACTGGCGCGTCTCCTTGCATGCGATGTGGCAGTGCTTCAGGTGGCTGCCGGCGTCTATGATCGAGCTGGCGCTCTCCCTGCCGCAAATCATGTGGAATATGTCGGCAAGCTCGTCGAGGCGCGGATGGTTCACCTCGCGCACGATCTGCATCCCCTGCCACACGAAGTTTATGATGTTGGACTCGTTCGGACGGAGCGGCTCGATCACCACCTGCACGGTCTTTAGGTCCTCGATGCGCTTGCAGAGCAGCTTGCAGAACTCCGTGTACTGCTCAACGCCCTTCTCCGGCTTCGGCTGCTGGTCGCGCGGGCCGCAGATGTCGCCGGGCACGTTGCGAGCGCCGCCCGAGCCGAACACGATCGTCTTCGTGCCGACCTCGTCGGCGCGGCGCAGGAGCCGCTCGGCGTAGTCGAGCGCCGGGGCGAAGTCGGCGTTCGGGCCGGTGAGCCGGAACGTGCCGGGGATGAATCCGTTGCAGCTGCGCAGGGGAAGGCCGCAGCCGAGGATCACGTCGCGCTGACGCTTCCACTCCTCGTCGGACTTCGTTGGGATGAACGCCGCCGCCGCCGAGGTCTCGATGAAGTCGTAGCCATGGGCCTTGAGTATCTTCGCGTCCTTGAGCGCACGGCACACGCCGAAAAGTATCCGCCCCTTGCCGCCGCACGCCGCCGCTCCGCCGCAGCAGGCCTTTTCACCACGCGTCGCGCATCCGGCCAGCCCCGTCGCTGCCGCCGCCATCAGAAACTCTCTCCTGTTCATCTGTTGATCTCCTTTGCTTGGTGGGTTGATAAAATTCAAGCGCCTATTATACCATAAATCGGCCGTTCACCTCGATGCGCTGAGGAACGCAACCACGCCGGTCATGATCATCTGCGCGGAGAGCGCGGAGAGGATGAGTCCTGTCAGGCGCATGAGTATCGCAAGCCCCTTCTTTCCGAGGCGCTGCTCGATCCATGCGCCGACGCGCAGTATCATCCACAGCGCGGCCAGGGATGCCGTCATCGCAAGCACGGCAACCCCGCGCGACGCCCAGTCCCCTATGTCGGCGCCAAGCACCAGCAGCGGGCCGCAGGTCGCCGGGCCGATGATTACCGGCATGGCAAGCGGAACGACCGCGATGTCATCGCCATCCTCGCGTTCAACGGGCTTCACCTTCGGGTTCATCAGCGAGACGGCCGAGAGGAACAGCAGCGCGCCCGCCCCGATCCTGAACGCATCCACGCTTATTCCGAAGACGCGGAAGATCAGCTGCCCGAACATGAACAGCGTGATGGTTATGATCCAGGCGGCGGCGATCACGCGGTTGGCCAGTCTGCCGCGCTCGGCGGTGTTCAGCTCGGGCGTCATCGCGAGGAACATCGACAGCGCAAAGAACGGCGTCGTGAGGAAAAAGTACTTGAGAAGGGTCTCGGTGAAAAGCGAAAGCATCGCATATCCTCCCTCTTATCTACGCGCAAATGGACGCGGCCTGCATCCGCCGCCCTACACCTGCGGGAGCTTGGCGAAGCTTGCGGCGAGGTCGGCGTCGGTCGGGATGTAGTCGCACATGGAGCCGTCGTTGTACTTCTGGTAGGCGACCATGTCGAAATAGCCCGTTCCGGTAAGCCCGAAGAGGATCGTCTCCTCCCGTCCCTCGGCCTTGCAGCGGAGTGCCTCGTCGATCGCAACGCGGATTGCGTGGCTGGATTCCGGCGCCGGCAGTATGCCCTCCACGCGGGCGAACTGCTCCGCGGCCGCGAACACGCTCGTCTGCTCCACCGCGCGCGCCTCCATGAGCCCCTGCGCATACAGCTCCGAAAGCGATGCGCTCATGCCATGGTAGCGCAGACCGCCCGCATGGCTGGCCGACGGGATGAAATCGTGCCCCAGAGTGTACATCTTCTGGAGCGGACACACCCTGCCGGTGTCGCAGAAGTCGTAGGCGTACCGGCCCCGCGTGAGCGACGGGCAGCTCGCCGGCTCCACGGCTATGAAGCGGTAATCCGCCTCGCCGCGAAGCTTTTCGCCCATGAACGGCGCAATCAGCCCACCGAGGTTCGAGCCGCCTCCGGCGCAGCCGATGATGACATCCGGCTTCACGCCCAGTTTGCCGAACGCCGCCCGCGCCTCAAGGCCGATGATCGACTGGTGCAGAAGCACCTGCGCCAGCACGCTTCCGAGCACATATCGGTAGCCCTCCTGCGAGGTAGCCGCCTCAACCGCCTCGGAGATCGCGCAGCCGAGCGAGCCGGTGGTGCCGGGATGCGCCGCGTTGATCGCTCGCCCGACCGCCGTCTTCATGGACGGCGACGGCGTTACGTCCGCCCCGTATGTGCGCATCACCTCGCGGCGGAACGGCTTCTGCTCGTAGGAGCACTTCACCATGTACACCTGGCAGTCCAGCCCGAAGAACGCGCACGCCATCGAGAGCGCGGTGCCCCACTGGCCCGCGCCCGTCTCCGTGGTCACGCCCTTCAGCCCCTGCGCCTTGGCGTAGTACGCCTGCGCCACGGCGCTGTTCAGCTTGTGCGAGCCTGACGTGTTGTTGCCCTCGAACTTATAGTATATCTTCGCGGGCGTTCCGAGCGCCTTTTCGAGGAAGTAGGCGCGGATCAGAGGCGACGGCCTGAACATTCGGTAGAACTTCTGCACCTCATCGGGGATCGGTATGAACGGAGTGGTGTCATCCAGCTCCTGCTTCACCAGCTCCTTGCAGAACACGCGCTCCAGCTCCTCCGCCGTCACCGGCTTCAGCGTGGCCGGGTTCAGCAGCGGCGCCGGCTTCACCTTCATGTCGGCGCGCACGTTGTACCATGCCGTGGGCAGCTCGTCTTCTGTAAGGTATGTCTTGTACGGAACCTCGTTCGTGTTCATCCTATGCTCTCCTTGGTGTGTGAAGGATACTAAAAACGCCGCTGCGCCGCAAGGGCCTTTGCGACAGCCTCCGCAAGGGCCTGCAGGTCGTCGTCCCGGTGCAGCGCCGAGAGCGCCACGCGTAGCCGCGCCGCGCCTTTCGGCACCGTCGGGTAGCGTATCGCCGGCACATAGAACCCGTCCTGCTCCAGCATCGCCGCAATCTCGGCTGCACGCCGCTCGTCGCCGACAGGCACCGGCACAATCGCGCTTTCAGTCCGCGTTTGGATGCCATGCTCGGCCAGCGCCTCGACAAACAGCCTCGCCTTCCCCCTCACGGCCTGCGGAAGCTCAGGATGCGCCTCAAGGATCGCCAGCGCGGCATCCGCCGCCGCCGCCGAACCGGGGTTGTGCGCCGTCGAGAAGATGAACGACCGCGACCTGTTCCTCAGATAGTCGCACACGATGCGGGATGCGCATACGTACCCGCCTTCGCTTCCAAGCGCCTTGGAGAGCGTGCCCATGAGGATGTCGGGATGGTCCGCGCCGAAATGCTCGCACAGTCCGCGCCCCGTCGCCCCCATTACTCCGGTGGCATGGGCCTCGTCGATCATCGAGATCGCGCCGCCCGCGCGGCACGTCTCCAGGAACCTTGGCAGGTCGAGGATATCGCCATCCATGGAAAACACGGCGTCGGCGACGGCCAACATGCGGCGGCGCGGGCCGGCGGCGGCGATCTTCGCAGCAAGGTCGTCCATGTCGTTGTGCCGGAACACGAAGACGTCCGCCCTCGACAGCCGGCAGCCGTCCACGATGCTCGCGTGGTTGAGCTCGTCGCTGAACACCGCGTCGCCCTTCCCCACAAGCGCCGACACCGTGCCTACGTTCGCCATGTAGCCTGTCGCCCACACGAGCGCATCCTCCGTGCCCTTGAACGCGGCAAGGTGCCGCTCGAGCGCAATGTGCGGCGGCAGTGTGCCGGATATGAGCCGCGCCGCGCCGGAACCTGCGCCGTGGCGCGCGATGGCCTCTGCCGCCGCCGCCTTGAGGCGCGGGTCGTCCGCAAGGCCGAGATAGTCGTTTGCGGCAAATATCTTCAGCCCTGCGGGACGTTCCCGCACGCTGCGCCACAGGCCGACCGCGCGTATCTCCTCCAGCTCGCGCGCAAGGCCCTCCACAGGCGACGGATTTCGCCCCGCCTTGCCCTGCGCCGGCGGCTTTGGCGGCACGTCCTCCACGAGCACGCACCTGCGCTGAATGAAATCAATTGTCTCGCCGACCTTGTCCCTCGGCCCCCGATATAGGAAGATGCGCCCTCCAGCCGGGTCGCCGGCATCCTTTAGGCGGGTTATGCGCACATACCCCAGCCGCTTCGACGCAACATAGCCCGTAATGTAGTCAGGATCGTCCGACATGCAGATTTCGCCCACGATTCCCGGCGCGTGCGCCACCTTCGTCGCAAGCACCACCGCCTCGGCGTAGTGGTTCTTCACGCTGGAAAAGGCGTGCGCCGCGCTTGCGGCGTCGTCCATGAACGTTGCGCGCACGCCGCGAAGCGGGTCCGGCTCAAGGCGTTCGAGGGTGTCGGCGTCCAGAAGCATCGCGCCGCGCATCGCATACGTCTCGCGGAAAAGCGGCACTATCTCGTCGATCCGCGATATGCCGTCCTCGGCCAGCAGTTCGCGGACGGCGCGCCAGCCTTCCTCAGGCGTATCCACCTCGCGCGTCGATACGGACAGAGCCTTCAGGCGGAGAGGATTCGCCGCCGTCTCAACCTTTATGTTGATGAAGTCGGGCCGGCCCTTCGAGTGGCTGAGCGCACGCTCCGCCAGAACGGCGGCAAGCGGCGGAACCGCCGCCGCCGGCACGATCCGCTCGGCTCCGGATATGTGAGCCCCCTCGCGGGAGGCCCGCATCTTCACCGAAAAGAGCCTGCCTTCCTCAGTCTTCATTTCGCCTGAAATCCGCCCCTCGCTGAAACGGCGGCGTCAGAGCGCGCGCCCCGGCACGAACGTGCCCACGTCGCGGCCCGAGAAGATCGCCTGCAGTATGCCAGATCTGCGGCCGTTGGCTATCACTACGTTAGCGCCCGCCTCGGAGGCGGTCTTCACGGCCTTGAGCTTGGAATCCATGCCGCCCTTGGATAGCGCCCCCTTCTGCCCGGCCTTCACGAGCTTGAGCGCGTCCTTCACCGAAAATATCTCGGGCACCCGGCGGCCGCCGTCGTCCAGCAGGCCGTCAACCGTCGTGAGCAGCACGAGCGCGTCCACGCAAACAAGCCGTGCGATGAGGGCGGAGAGCTGGTCGTTGTCACCGAAGGTCAGGCCCTTGATCTCCTCGTCGGCCACCACGTCGTTCTCGTTGATGACCGGCACGATGCCGTTCTTCACGAGATGGTCCAGCACACGGCGCACGTTCGCCGCGCGGCGGCGGTCGTCGAAATCCGCGTGGGTGAGCAGCACCTGCCCGATCTGCACGCCCTTCTCGGCGAACAGCCTCTCATACTCGGTGATGTAGCGCGCCTGGCCCACGGCGGCGCACATCTGCACGTCGTTCACGTCCGTCGGGCGCGCCTTCAGCCCGAGCGCCTCCACGCCCGCTGCGACAGCTCCCGACGACACGAATATGACCTCCATGCCGGCGGCGTTCAGAGCGCATATGCCGGATACCACCCTGCGCAGGGCGGCGTAGTCCGGGCGACCGGTCTTCTTGGCCAGCGCATGCGTGCCGACCTTGACCACCACGCGCCGCGCGTCCTTCAGCACGGCGCGCTCCCTCAGCTGCGATTCATTGCTCATTTCTTTTTCCCCAAGATAGGCCGGTTGAACTCCAGCACGACATTGTACACCCGCTCGGCGAGTTCCGGATCCTCCTCGAAGAGGTTCTTGGAGTCCGAATACGTCTTGTTGTCTATCGCCGCGCGCACGGCCACGAACCTGCCGTTGGACGGATTCTTCGTCTTCGTGAACATCTTGTCCTTGTCGAATAGGCCTCCGTTCACGAGATCCTGGAACACCTCGCGCACATGGTCGGCGTCCACGTCGTACACCTTCTCGCGGTAGTTGGCCACCGTGTCGCCGGCGATGTCCTTGGCGAAGCTGTCGGAGACGCGCCGGGCCGTGCCGGACTTCACCTCCACGCGCCCGGAGCCGGTGATGCGCACGTTCACGCGCCGGATCGGCTCGCGCGTTGCGTTGTAGTAGTGGATCTCCACCCAGTTGAGCCGCGACTCCTCCACCGTGATGTAGGG
>CAMPAA010000072.1 GCA_946631345.1 uncultured Verrucomicrobiota bacterium | reverse complement strand
GGCTCGAGAACGTCTATGCCCGCGGAGGCGGCGCGCACACCCTCGCCCTCTCAGGCTCGACGGGCAGCCGTAACTTCGCCACGGCGATATCGGACGGCACCGGCGGCGGAACGCTCGACGTGGTGAAGGAGGGCGAAGGCACGTGGGAGCTGTGGGGCACCAACACGTTCACCGGCAGCCTCGTCTCCAGAGGCGGCAGGATGGTTGTGTGGAACCCGGAGAAGCGCTACACATGGTTCCGCTTCACCATCAAGGAGAACGGCTACGGATGCCCAACCTACGATACGGAGTACTCCGTGGGCGAGAACGAAGACGGTACGCCCAAGCCGATCTCCAACAACGAAATGAGCTACATCCAGATTACGGAGATCGCCGTGTACGACGCCGACGGCAACAACCTCGCCGCAGGCATAGATATGGACGAGTACAACTGCCAGTTCAGCAAGGCCAACGGCTATGCCGGCCTTGAGCCGGGACAGGTCGGCATGGGGCTCGGCACCGGCGTGGGCTACGGCTTCAACGGCAGCATAGGCGCAGCCAACAGGCAGAACCTCGGAAAGCTGTTCGACAAGAACAACCAGGTGCTCGCCGGGCGCTTCGGCAACGCCGCTGGCACGGGCATGGTTCTCGGCGACGAATCCACATGGGTGCCGATAGTGTTCCGTCTGCCCGAATCCGTCACCGCCACAGCCGTCGCGATGGACGTGGCGTCGGGCCGAAACAGGGAGGGCGTCGGCAGCTACAACGGGCGCAACCTCAAATCCTTCAGGTTCGAGGGCAGCACCGACGGCTACAACTGGGATATGCTCATCGACGACCAGAACGACCTCACCATACCGGAAAGCCAGCCGAAATGGTTCTCCGAGCCGTCCTCGATCAGCTACGGCGTTCGCAAGGGCAAGGGGTATGCGTTCAAGCAGACAAGCGCAACGAAGACGTACCACGTCCACTCCTTCTCGGCTGTCGGGGCGGCGGACGGCGGCACGTTCGAGGTGATGGGCGATCCCCTCACGGCATCCGGCCTTGTGGTGGACGCCACCGCGCCGGCAGGCACGCTCGCGAACGTCGCGTTCGCGCAATCCGGAACCGTCAACGTGCTGAACGCGGCGGAATTGGCGGCGGAGCCCCTGGAGCTGCCCGGCGACTATTCGGCGCTGGACGGCGCGGAGAACATCGCAAGGTGGCGGCTGCTGCTCGACGGCGAGGAGAGCCTTAAGCGGGTGTTGACCGTCAGGAACGGCAGGCTCTGCCTCGCGCCGTGCGGATCAAGGGTCATTCTCAGGTAACTTGAAAGGAGAGGTGCGGCAATGGTCGGCAGAAGGAAGTTCATCAAGGGCGCGGCGGCGACGGCGACTGTCGCGCCTGCGGTTGCGGCGGCGAACGGCGGGGATGGAATCGGCGAGGAGCGGCTCAGGCTCGGCGTCCTTTCCGACATCCACATAACGGACCGCCGCCAGCAGCCGTACTTCGAGAAGGCGCTCCGGCAGCTGGACGCATGGAAGGCCGATGCCGTGCTCGCCTGCGGCGACCTCGCCGACTACGGCCTGAAGCAGCAGCTCGCGCTCTTGGCCGAGACGTGGTTCAAGGTGTTTCCGGGCGGCAAAGGCAGCGACGGGCGAAAGGTGGAGAACCTCATGCACTACGGCGACCACGACATGTCCGTCGCATACATCGACCGCGACGAAGCGAAGGCCCTCGTGCCGGACGACGCCCTGCGCCACGCCTCCACGATATTCGGGGGCGACAGGAAGGCCATCTGGGAGGAGTGCTTCAAGGAACCGTGGGAGCAGATCGCGATAAAGCGCGTGAAAGGATTCCCGTTCGTGCTATACCACTTCTCGCGCGGCACGCCCGACAACAGGTACGGCCAGAACGTGCCAGGGCTCAAGGAGGCGCTGGAACGGCTTGAGTTCGATCCGTCGAAGCCGCTGTTCTTCTCGCAGCACAGGGTTCCGAAGAACACTGCGGGCGGCCCGTACCTCTACGGGCAGGACGACGGCGACACCACCCGGCTCTTCGCGAAGTACCCGAACCTCGTGGCGTTCTGCGGCCACGCCCATCTCACCGCATCGGACGAGCAGTCCATCTGGCAGGGCGCGTTCACCTGCATCCAGGTGCCGTCCCTCCGCTACTGCACCACGCTCGGCGGGCGGGAGAACTCCTACTGCATAACCGACCGGCCGCCAATCCCGCCGTTCCAGATGCTGCCGCAGCACAGGGCCAGCGGCCACACCCACCAGGGGCTGATGTGCACCGTGGGGACGAAGGCCATGGCGGTGCGCCGATGGGACTTCGAGGAAGGCAAGGCCCTCGGGCCGGACTGGATCATCCCCTTCTCAAGCTTCGCCATGAAGCCGGAGGAGCGCCCGTTCTCCGCAGCAAACCGCGCGGCGGCGCTGCGCCCGGTGGAGTTCGCGCCGGGGGCCAAGGTCAAGGTGGAGTTCACCAAAGGCACCGACCGGGGCGGCAACAGGCGCAACTTCTTCACGGTGTCCTTCCCGCCGGCGACCGACGGCCTGAGGCGCGCAAACGACTACGAGGTGGCGGCGGAGCTGAAGAAAGGCGACGTGGAGCGGTGCATCATGGCGAAGCGCGTCTTCTCGCCGAGATACATGTACGGCGTGGCGAGCGACACGGCGCCGGTAGTGTGCAACTTCGCCGCCGAGGAGGTGCCGCCGGGATGGCTTGTGCGTTTCGCCGTCCGGCCGGTCACGGCGTTCGGCGCAAAGGGCGGCGCAATCGCGACCCCGTGGGAGTTCCGCGCATGGGGCAAGGACGCCAAGGCGGCCGAGGCCATCGCCCGCGACATGAAGCGTCCGGCAAAGCCGAAAGACGGAAAGGCGGCGAAATGAGGCCGGCGACCATCGCGATTCTGGCATGCTGCGCAATGGCGGCATTCGCCGAGGAGGTTCGGCACGTCCCGGCAAAGGCGGGCGTGTGGAAACGGATTGAATACGACAGGCCGGACGCAACACCCATCGTGTTCGGCGGGGAGAGCCGCGCCAAGGGCGTAAAGGCGAGCGACTACTGCGTGTGGCTCGACATCCACTACGCCGACGGCAGCAAGGACTGGGGCAAGCGCGCGGACTGGCGGCAGGGAACGCACGACTGGGAGCGCACATGGGCGGCATACCAGCCCAAGCGGCCCGTCGCCAAGATCGTCGTGTCCGTGCTGAAGCGCAAGGGAACCGGCAAGGCCGAGTTCCGCGACATATTCCTTGAGCGGCGCGAAGGCAGGGGCGAGCGCTTCGGCGACGTGCGCATGACGCTCAAGCCGTTCGCCGACGCAGACGAGGTGAACTACAGCCTCTTCGCCGGGCGCAAGGTTGTGCGCAAGTCGGAGCGGGCGGCCTCCACCTTCACGTTCACGCCGCCGCCGGACGGCGTAACGGTGTGGACCGCAAGCGCGATGGATCTCGTAACGCCTCTCGCCGTGCCGCCCGCCGGCGCAGCGAAGTCCATCTCGCTCTCTTTAGCCCGGCGCGAACGCGAATCGGCGCAGCTGCTCGTATCGTGCGGCGCAGATGCCGGGCTCGACGGCGTGACGCTCGAGATAGATGCGCCGAAGGACGCCGCCGGAGTGCCGCTCGACGGCTCCGTGAAATGGGAGCGCGTAGGGTACGTGCCGCGCAAGCCTGGCTACCAGCCGCACCCCGCCGCGCCGGACGAAAGGGAGATGTGGCTGCCGGATCCCCTTCTGCCAGCCGCGCCGTTCCGGGTAAGGCGCGCCTCCACGCAGGGCGCGTGGATCACGGTCTTCGCAGGGCCGCGCGCAAAGCCCGGCATATACCGCTCCACCGTGCGCGTGGTACACGGCGGCCGCACGCTCGCCTCGGTTCCGCTCTCGGCGGAGGTGCTCGACTTCGAGCTGGGCGCAACGTTCGCGCTCGAGACGGCGTTTTCGCTGATGGACGGCTTCATGCGCGCCGAATATCCAGGCTCTTGGCGCGAGATGAAGCGCCAGGCGATCGACGTGATGCTCGATCACCGGCTCAACCCGGACGACATCTCCCGCACTTCGCCGCCTGACATCGACGACCTCCTCCACGCCAAGGCGCGCGGCATGAACAGGTTCAACATCCTCAACATCGTGCCGGAGCCGAAGAGGGACGGCGTGAAATGGGTTTGCACGGCAGACCCTGACGCCGTCTTCTCGGATGGGTTCTACCGTGCGTTCACGGCGCGTCTGCGCCCGTACTGGGATTCGCTCAAGGCGAAAGGCCTCGACGGCATGGCCTACCTCTACGGCTTCGACGAGCGCAAGGAGGAATACTACGCGGGCATCGACAGGATGTGGAGGCGCCTCCAGGCCGACTTCCCCGGCCTGCCGGTGATGACCACCACGAAGATGTTCGCGGACCTCGCGAAAGGCCGCACCAACACATTCAGCTGCATAACGACGGACTGGTACTGCCCTGTGTCATCCTCATACGACGAGAAGACGGCGGACTTCCTCCGCGCCTGCGGCAAGAAGGTGTGGTGGTACACCTGCTGCAGCCCCGTGCACCCTTACGCAAACATGGCCTCTCTCGAATACCCGCCTGTCGAAGGCCGACTCGTGCTCGGCTACCTGACATGGCTCTACCGCGCCGACGGCTTCCTGTTCTGGCACGTCAACAACTGGCGCGCCGGAAACGCGCCCATGGACGAATCCGACACCTACTTCCCGGAGTGGAACACGTGGAACCACCTTGGTGTGCCGGGGGACGGCATCTTCCTTTATCCGGGCAAGAGCCACATACTGCCGTCCATCCGCTTCGCCAACATCCGCGACGGCGAAGAGGACTACGAATATCTCCTTCGGGCGGAAAAGCGGCTGGGGCGCAAGGAGGTGGAGAGCATCGTGCGCCAGATCGTGCGCTCACAGACGGACTTCTCGCGCGACTCCGCCGCCCTTTCGGCCCTGCGCAAGAGGATAGCCGATCACTGCCGCTGACGCCCGGCGGCCATCAGCATACGCCGCGCGTGGAGTTGCGGTAGAAGTCCACAAGCTCCTTGACCTCGGAGAACGGCTCTACGTCGTTCTCCACGCGGTCGAGCGCCTGGGAGCGGTTGAGGCCCGAGTGGTAGATGAAGCGGAACGCCTCCTTGAGCGCGGATATCACGTCACGCGGGAATCCACGGCGCGTGAGCCCCACCACGTTCGGGCCGATCACCTTCAGCGAACCCTCCACCATGTCGCCAAGCATGAACGGCGGGAAATCCTGGCGGATCTTAGACATGCCGCCCACCATCGCATGTCGCCCGACGTTGCAGAACTGGTGCGCGGCGGCGCATCCGCCCACTATCGCCCAGTCCTTGAGATGCACGTCGCCCGCCAGCTGCACGGAGTTTGAGCATATCACATGGTCGCCCAGCACCACGCCGTGCGCGGCGTGGCAGTAGGCCATGAAGAGGCAGTCGGAGCCGATCACCGTCTTTTCGCCGTCCTTCGTGCCGAGGTGCACCGTCGCGAACTCGCGGATCACCGTGCGGTCGCCTATCTCCACGTACGATACGGACCCTTCCTGGTACTTGAGATCCTGCGTCTTCATGCCGATCAGCGCGTACGGGAATATCTGGCAGCTCTCGCCGATGGTGGTGTGGCCGTCCACTATCGCGCCCTGCCCTATCGTGGTGCCGGCGCCGATCTTCACGTCACCGCCGATGGTGGCATATGGGCCAACCTTCACGCCGTCGCCGAGCTGCGCGGCCGGGTTAACCATCGCTGTGGGATGCACTTCTATGGACATTTCGATTTCTCCTTGCGGCTTAAAGGTTCTTCGGCACCAGGTACGAGGCGAGCAGAATGCACGCCAGAACCGGCAGCCATATCAGGAACTCCGGCTGCGCCTTGAAGTTCTTCGACAGGCTCGACATCAGAATCACGACCAGATAGTACGACAGCGCCACGGCGAGCGATATCGCCATGCCGATAGAGCTTTCCTTGCGCTGGGCGCGTATGCCGAGCGGAATGCCCACCAGCACGAAGCACACCGACGCGAACGCAAACACCCAGCGCTTCTGGAACTCGGTCTGGATGTCGCTGAGGTAGCGCTTGGCCATGTACCGCTCGGTCCCCTTGCGCGACGTCCCCTTGGCAAGCTTCACCGCCTTCTTCGCGAGGCCGATCGCATTGACCATCTCCCAGAAGCGGAAGTCCTTCTCCTTGCGGCGGTAGGTGCCGTCCTTGAGCGCGTCCTTCACGCAGTAGCTGAAGCGCGCGGCGCGCGCCATGCCGGGATGCGTCTCGTCCATCGGATCGACCGTCATGTCGTGGAGATCGAGGTTGACGTCGCGCCCGTTGCTCGTGACGAGCGCCTTCCGCGCCGTGATCTCGCGCACGAACTTCTTTGAGGAGTAGTCCAGCACGATCAGGTCGTGCAGCCAGTTGCCGTCCTTCGACTCGAAGTATATCTTCACCTTCGGGAAGTCGTCTATCACGCGCCCCGGCTCAAGCAGTTCGAGGCCGGACCCCACCGAGATGCGCTTTGCGAGGTTGCGGCGCACCTCGTGGCCGCGCGGCACTATCTCGTTGTTGATGTAGAGCCCGAGCGCCGTCATAGCCGCCGCGAAGATGAGAGGCCAGCTGATAACCGAGAGCATGTTCACCCCGCACGCGCGCATTGCCGCTATCTCGGAATCGGCGGAGAGCCTGGAGAACACGAGCACCGACGACACAAGCAGCGCCAGAGGGATGGTCCACTGCATCGTCTCGGGAATGCACACGAGCGCGAAGCGCCCCACCAGGTTCATTGGCACTCCGGAGAGGATGTAGCCCACGATCTGCACCATCAGCCCGATCGTAAGCACGAACGACAGCACGAGGAACGCCAACAGGAACGCCGTCAGGAACGAGCCAAACACATATCGCCGAAGGGTCGTCACTGCCTCACTCCGTTCCAGGCGGCGAAACGCGCGGCGGCGAGCCTGCGGTACTTTGCGCCGCGGCCGCCGTTGACGAACGGATCGATGGATATGCCGCCGCGCGCAGCGAAGCGCCCGATCACCTCCATGTACTTCGGCTTGAGCAGCTTCACGAGGTCGTCGTATATCACGTTCACCACGTCCTCATGGAAGTCGCCGTGGTTGCGGAAGCCGAAAAGGTAGAGCTTGAGGGACTTCGACTCCACCAGCCGGGCCGACGGGATGTACCTTATCGTGAGCGTCGCGAAATCCGGCTGGCCCGTCTTCGGGCAGAGGGTCGTAAACTCAGGGCAGGTGAACGTGACCCAGTAGTCCCGGTCGGGGTGTATGTTGGGAAACGCCTCAAGGACTTTCGGGGAATAGTTCGACGGCACCGGTGATCCGGCGCCGAGTGACTTCAAGGCTTCAAGACCTGATCTCATTCCACCATTCACCACGTTGGCGGAGGGGGGGGGATTCGAACCCCCGGTGGAGTTGCCCCCACACAACCTTTCCAAGGTTGCACCATCGACCACTCGGACACCCCTCCTTTCAAAAAACGGCGCGTATTCTACCAAATCCCGCCCCTGGACGCAAGCCGAAACTGACAGCCGGAACCAATGCCCGATCAACGGCTGCGCATGGGGCCCTGGGCAAGCGCGTCGAACTCCGGATAGGTGTCGGCGCGGAAGCTGAAGAACGTGTATCCGGTGAAGCCCATCTCGCGCAGCAATGCAATCTGCCGAGCCGCGCTGGCGGCATCCAGCCGCGAACGCCCGGAATAGATGCCGATGCCGGGATAGACCGGCACGCCCGTTGCGTCCATTACGGGCTTCTGCAGCCTGGCCATGTTCCCAAGGAACACGCTGATGTTGGTGTAGTCCATCGGGCACACGAAGTCCACCCATCTCTCGCGGCACCAGCGCGGCCAGTCCTGCGCGTTAGGCGTGTTGCCGGGATCGTACGACTGCACCGCCGCCGAGATCTCCACCTTCGGATAGGCGGTACGCACCCTCTTCGCGACATCCTCCACGAGGGCGTTCAGGTTGGAGCGGCGGTAGGCGTCCCATTCAGCGGATAGCGGCGCATCCTTCAGTTCAACGTCCGTCGGCCAGTTGTCCACCTTCCTGCCGATCCTGCGCTCGAACCTTTCGCGGCAGCCGTCACAGAAGCAGCCTGTGTAGCCGTTGTAGCGGATGTAGTCGAAGTGAATGCCGTCCACGCCCTTCCCGGCAAGCTCAAACATCGCATCGCTCTCCAGCTTCCTGTTGCGTTCGTCGCCCGGACACAGCCACACGCTCTCGACGAGCGGCCTGGACGCATTGCCGTCCTGCCGCACGAGCTGCAGGCGCTTCTCCGCGCGCATCTTCGCAAGCATCTCGTCCGAACCGCGCACCTGCCAGTTGACCTTCCACACGTGGCACTTTAGCCCATGCCGCCGACAGGCTGCCAGGCACTTCTCAAGCTGGTCGCCGTGCTTCGCCACAAGCTCCTTCCGGTAGCCGGTCACAGCCGACGGGAAGTACGCGCTGCCGTTCCACGACATCAGCGGTATCAGGTCGGTGATCCCGTCCCTCTTCGCGTGGGCGGCCACCGCCTCCCAGTCTGGAGTGGCTGCGCCATGCGTCTCCACGTGCGTCCACGCAAGCCGCCGCTCTCCGGCTTTCGGTGGCATTGCGCGCACCCTGTTGAGCGCCGCCGCAGTCCGTTCATGCACATCTGCGCCTTTCGGCGCATCCCGCAACACCTTGAATCCACGGAACCGCAGCTCCTTTGGACGGCGCCCTTTCTGCAGATAGCCGGTGAAACGGATGCAGGTGATGCGGTCAAAGCCCTCCGGCGAATCCAGGATTGACGTCGGTTTGCGGTGCAGGGTCATTCTCATCCACCCGTCAACATCTTCATCCAGCGGCTGCGGCCTGTATACATACCACCCGGTCGGCTTGCTGCGGCCACCTGTGCGCAGCAGAACAACGAAACTCCGGAAAGCGGAAATGTCATCTGTGCCGATCTCGAACGTGAAGCCCCACGCCTTGCGCAGATCGAGAGTCTGCCCGAAATCCACCGTCGCCCGGTCAGCCACCTTGTCGGCGCTGAAGTCGAGCGCAAACACGGCCTCACCCTCCCCGAACGCCTCCTTAGACGTGATGTGCACTCCACTTGCCGCCAGCGGCAGAAACGCCGCCGCAAAAAGCCCTGCCCGCAATGCGCTGCGCATATCCATGAGCCAATCCCCTCCTGTATTCCGTTACCTAACAATGAACCTGAACCCGGTCGGGACAAGCCACACGCCGCCGTCCCTAACCGTCACGCGCCATTTCGAGGACTGGACGGAGCCGACCGAAAGCGTCCAGTTGATAACGTTGCCGAGGCCGGTAACGTCCACGCACTCGACCGGAAGCTGGAACTCCCTGTCGCCACCGGTGAAGTTCTCAACCTCGATGGTGCCGCTTTCCGGCAATGCGAACCCTTCGAGCCGCCCTGCGCCGTCGGCCGAAATGCGCCACGTGACGTCATCCACGAACTTCACAGTGCCGCCTTCCGACCGCAGGGTGGCACCGTCCGCAACGGAAAACGACTCGACCGGCAGGACGCACTCGCCCACATTTGCGACGTTTGTCGGCGATAAGTGGTGGAGCAGGAATGGGCTTGAATGCCCGGATAGCGTGTTGCGCAGGGTGGCGTCGGTGCTGATCGACTGCCTGCTTCCTTCCCAATACAGCCGGTAGCCGGATATCGCCATGCCGTTCGTGGACCAGAGGCTCTCCCAGTTTATGCCGTCTGAACTTCCCAACAGCTCCATCGCCGTAGGATTCTGCCGAGAGGCGTAGTCCGGCAGAGTGCCGGTGCTGTAGTAGAAAGAATAGTCGAAGGACGCTATTGGCGGCGCGCCGTTCGTAAGCCGCATGTCGATGTCGATCCAAGTGCTATCGTCCTCTGCATCCAGCAGATTCACCGCCGTACACTGGCTGCGATTGCCTGATATGACATTGACGAGGTTGGATAGCGATGTCGATCTTCCTGAAGCATATCCTTGCAGACGGTCGGCATGTCTGTACGCCATCTCGCCCGGCTGCAGGGCGGAGCCAGGAGTTTTCTCCTCCAGCCCAACCGCCTGCGCGGTACCGTCGGCGTCGAACAGCATGAACTTGTGCAGCATGATGGTGCTGGTTGATTTGTCGTCTCCGGCATATTCGGTGTAAAGACCCGCAGCGTATGCGTTCTCCTTGATGCGGAGCCGGAACCACGAGAACGGCACGTTGTTGCCGCCGGCGACCGCAAGGACTCCACCGTTCACGTCGAGCGATCCGGTGAACGCATACTCTCCAGATGTCTTCGCGAGAATCCAGCTGCCGCCGCCATCTTTGACGATGGACACGCAACCTTCCCCGTCGCGCACGTCTATGGCCTTGTTCCAGAATTCGCCATCCCCATCGAGCGTGAGAGTCTTCCCTCCTGCACCCAGCCCGTAGAAGTTGCCGAGTTCGAGCGCGGAGCCGCCGTTTGCGCGGATGCGCCCTGCCGTGCGGATTGCGAACGGGCGGTCGGTCACGCACGGGCTGCCGGTGCCGACGTATTCGAGCGTCCCCTCGGTCGCGGCGCCGTTCCCGTCGATGCCGCCGAGGAGGAACGCATAATCGACCTTGTGGTTGAGGTAGTCTGCTCCGGCATAGGCGTCGGTGAGGATGGTGGCGGTGCCGAGGGAGGAATCAATGCCCTTGTTGGCAATGGTGTTGAAGCGCAGCGTGCCGTTCTCCACCGCTATGCCGCCGGCCATGCCGGACGCGGCGGTGTCGAGATGCCAAACGCCCGTCCCGCTCTTGGTGAGATGGCATGTGTAGTACACGCCATTCTTGGGGCGCAGAGGGAACGTGCCTGTCATTCTGCATGCGTTCGTGTGGTCGCCGGTGAACTCAAGCCGCCGGTGCATGGCGTCCGCCGCCCCTGATCCGTTGTAGATGTTCTCTGACAGGGTGAGCCCGCCATGCTCGCCACCGTCGATTATGGCCGGGGCGTCGATGGATGAACGCAGGAAGATGCGCTTGTCGGTCGTCTCGCCCTTGCCAAGGTATATCAGGCGCGATGCCGAGAGGAATATGTTCTGGTGCATCCCGATGGAGGACGGATAGCCCGTCTTTCCGAAACTGGTTATCCCCGTCCACACAGCGGACGGCTTCGTAGCATTCTCCGTGGCGCGGAACACGCCGGTGAAGTTGCTGTTCGTGCCATGCAGGTTGATGCGGCCCACCTGCGTGAAGTTTTCGGAATCGTAGCCGATGCCGTCGATGGAGCCATAGAAGTCGCTGTGGGGCAGAACCTGCACGTTAGGCAGGTCGTATGCGATCTGGATGCGATCGTACTTGCTCGTATGTCCGTAGGCGTTCGTAACGCTGCCGCTCCCGTTCAGGTATTTCATCAGCAGCGCGCATCCACCAGGCGTGAAAACGCGCGTTCCCTCCGCCAGTGTGATATACGGCACGTAGAAGTATCGCTTGTCGGTGTCCTTCGAGCGAACGATGGCGGTCAGGTCGGGGAACCTCACATCCCCTTCCTCCACTTCCAGCCTTACGGCAAAATCCCGCACGTATTCCGGCCTCGCAGCGTCGCCAGTACGCGTATAGGCGGCAAAGAACGCCTCGCCCGCGCCGCGCTTCACGACCTTACCGAAATACTGCTGGCCGACAATGCCGTCGTTGATGGTGCAGCCAAACGTGGTGTTGGTCGATATGTCGATGATAATGCAGGATGTCGTGTGGGTCTGCAGGACAATCCTCTCAAGCGAACTTACCAGCGCCGCCGAATCGTCGTAAACGGTGCCGGTACAGTTGGGCGGGACCAGAACTGTGTCGCCGGGAAGTATCTCCACCCTCTCCTCGAAGCTATCCGGACTTCGCCAGTCTGACGCGCCGTTCACGAGAGTGTTGGTTTTAGCGCCAACGGTCAACGCCGCCAGCGCACATATCAGGGCCAAGGTCTCTCCGTTTTTCACTGCATGGAATCCTTTCATCGAATAAAGCACCCAGAAACAGGAACACAATATACACTAATCGGCATCCGCCGTCAACAACAAAATTCATAGCAAAATCTTGCCCTGCGCCATTTTTCGGCGACTCTGTCCTGATATGCGGGTCGCGATGGTAGAGCGCGTTACCCTCAATGCGCCGCGTGACCGCAGCGGGTGAAACGCGCAGGATGCGCATTTCACCAGGCCAATACCATTTGAGCTTTGCGGGTTCACGGGCTTTCGTGTGCAGCGATATGCACCATGCCACAAGAAACCCTGAAAGACTCAAAGCCTATGGATAAGATGAAAAGCAGAAGCGGCACCCTTTGCGGGTGTCGCTTCGCTTTTTCTCACCTGTTGGGTATTGTTCAGCCCTCGAAGTGGTACACGTCGATCTTCTTGTACTTCGTATGGAGAAGGTGGTGTGCCTTCTCGCCGCCCTGCGCGCCCGTCTTGCCGTCGAGGTAGTCCTTGTAGAGGGCCGTGACCTCGGGGTTGAGGTGCGACATGCGGAGGGTGCACTTCTCGTCGTCGGTGTAGATGCCCGCCGTGCGCTGAGCGCGAACCTCGTCCGTCGCAAGGCAGGGCTGGCCGCCGCCGCCGATGCAGCCGCCGCGGCATGCCATCACCTCGATGAAGTCGAAGCGCGGCTTCACGCCGTTCTTGCGATCCTCGCGGATCATGTCCAGCACCTTCTCGACGTTGCCCATCTGGTGCGCGACGGCGATGTTCACCTTTGTGCCCTTGATGTCGATGGTGGCCGTCTTAACGCCCTCCATACCGCGCACCTCCTTGAAGTCGATGCTCGGCGGCTGGGCTTCGCCGGTGATGAGGCAATACGCCGTGCGGAGGGCTGCCTCCATAACGCCGCCCGTCACGCCGAAGATCGTGCCCGCGCCCGTGTAGGCACCGAGCAACTTGTCGGCGGGTTCTTCCTCAAGGCTGTTGAAGTCGATGCCGGCAGCCTTGATCATGCGGGCGAGCTCGCGCGTGGTCAGCACCACGTCCGTATCCTGGGTGCCAGTGGCGCTCATGTACTCGTCGCGAGCGATCTCGTGCTTCTTCGCCGTGCAGGGCATGATTGAGGTCACGTGGATCTTCGTGTGGTCTACGCCGTTCTTCTCTGCCCAGTAGCTCTTGCAGAGTGCCGAGAGCATCTGCTGCGGCGACTTCGCCGTGGAGAAGTTCTCCGTGAAGTCGGGGGCATACTTCTCCATCCAGTCCGTCCAAGCAGGGCAGCAGGAGGTGAGCAGCGGAAGCTGTCCGCCCTCGGTGAAGCGCTTGATGAACTCCGTTCCCTCCTCCATGATCGTGACGTCGGCAGAGAAGTTCGTGTCGAACACCTTGTCGAAACCGAGCATGCGTAGGGCGGCGTAAATCTTGCCCGTGGTGAGCTCGCCCGGCTTCATGCCGAACGCCTCGCCAACGGCCACGCGGACTGCCGGGGCTATCTGCACGAGACAGGTCTTCTCTGGGTCTCGGAGTGCGGCCCACACCTTGGCGGTCTCATCGTTCTCGTAGATGGCGCCCACGGGGCAGTGCGCAGAGCACTGGCCGCACTTGATGCAGGGGGATTCGGCCAGCTTGACGCCGGCAGCGGGAGCCATGACTGTCTTCTCGCCGCGCCCGATGAACTCAAGCGCCCACACATTCTGCATCTGCTGACACACCTCTGCGCAGCGGCCGCACTTGATGCACTTGTCGGGGTTCAGCACGATCGACGGCGTAGACATGTCCGGATCGCGATGCAGAACCTCCTTCGGGAACGGGATCTCGCGGATGCCGAAGTCCGCCGCGATCGCCTGCAGTTCGCAGGAACCGGAACGGGGGCACTGGAGGCAGTCCGAGGGGTGGTTCGCGAGTATGAGCTCGAGCACCGTGCGGCGCACCTGCACGATGTCAGGATCGTGCGTAATGATCTTCATGCCGGGAGTCACCTCCGTACAGCACGCACGGAGCAGCTTCGGGGACGGCACGAACTTGCCAGGCTCCGTGCGGCTCGGCACAAGCTGGCGCACCACGCAGATACCGCAGCTCGCGCCCGGCTTGAGATCCGGGTGGTAGCAGAGCGTCGGAATCTTGATGTTGGCCTTCCGCGCGGCCTGCAGGATGTTGGAGCCTTTCGGCACCTCTACAGCCTTGCCGTTGATTTCGAGAGAAACGAGTTCGGTGGTTTCCATGTCAGAATTTCCTTTCCTCTTACTTCACCGAGATTGCGCCGAACTTGCAGTTCTGGATGCACTGGCCGCACTTGATGCACTT
>CAMPAA010000071.1 GCA_946631345.1 uncultured Verrucomicrobiota bacterium | reverse complement strand
GTGTGTTACCTATGTCCCTTGTCCATGTGTTACCTATGTCCCTTGTCTATACATCAAATCCCCCTTCAAGGGACGAGGGAAGTCCCTTCAAGGGGCGGCTGCCATCCTTACAGGCGGGTGCCAAGCATTGGTAGGGTCGCATGGTAGGGCGCGTTGCCCCCAACGCGCCGTGCGGGTGCGAATCCGGCATATTGAGGGCAATCCACCCTACCATTTTGTTGGTTGCGGGCGATTTATCAAATCGCCCTTCCCGATACAAGCGAAATCGCAACGGAAAGTTGTACGAACCGACGCAAATCGCGCTATCCGGCAAAGCAGGCGGACAGCGTCTTTGCGCCGACATACGCCACAGCGATAGAAAAGGCAAACGCCGCCGCAAGCATGGCGTTCATCATCAGCCCTGCGCGGTAGCGGCCCATGATATCCCGCCGGTTCACGAGCCACATTATGACGACGACCGTGAGCGGCAGCACAAACACGTTGGATATCTGCGCCAGTATCGTGACAGACACGGGATTGGATCCAACCGCAGGCACTACCAGCCCCCATATCGCCGCAGCAAGGCAGACGATGCGGAAAAGCGGCGTGTCGGTTCTCATGCGGCCATCGCGCCAATCCCCGGCAAGCAGGGGCGCAACCATCATTATCGGAAACACGGAGGAGAGCCCCGCTGCCAGCGTGCCGCACATGAACAGCGCGACAGCAAAGCGCCCCATTAGCGGCTGGAGCGTCTCAGCCATGTCCAGCACACCAACGATGCTTTTGCCGTTCGCCCAGAGCGTCCACGCCGCCACGGCCATTATCGTGCCAGAAACGACGAACATCAATGTGGCGGAAACGGCGGCGTCCGTGCGCTCGCGCGAAATGTCCGCCGCGCCAAACCCCTTCTCCCTTATGATTAGCGGACGTGTCACGAACGTAGGTGCCGCCATTGTCGTTCCCACGAACGCCGCAAGCATGAGAAGCGATGCGGCGTCGTTCGGCAAGACCGGCGCAGCCGCTTTTCCCGCTACCGACGCCTCCGGCCACGTGACAAACGCCGAAACGGCAAATGTGAACACCATCAGCGCCACGAAAAACGTCAGCACCCGCTCGAAGAACTCGTACCGCCCCACAAGCATCAGCGCATACATGACCGCCATGATCGCGCACGCTATCGGGAATGTGCCGACCTGGAGCGCGAACGTCTCGCGGATCGCCCCGGCCGTGAGGATCATGATGCCGCCAAGGCAAGTGTACTGCCCCATCACCACACCGAGGAATACAAACGCGGCGATCCACCGTCCGTGCGGCAGGAACCTGATCACGCCATGGAGCGTGGTCTCCCCAGTTACGGCGGCAAAGCGCCCGTAGGCCGACATCAGCACTCCCGAGAAGATGCAGCTGAGGGCGAGAACCCACAGAAGCCCAAGTCCGTAGTCCGCCCCGGCCTTGGCCATCGACGTGACCGACCCGGTGCCGATCGTGTAGCCGATGGCAAATATGCCAGGCCCTATCGCGGCAAGAACCCGCCTTATCCGCCCCAATCCAGCCGCCGCGTCCATGTCTACTATCTGATTGTGACCGTGAATTTCGAATTCCGCTGGAACAGAAGACTCTCCGGCCCAAGCACGCCGGACGAGATGCGCCACATGTCGAGCCCGCCCGAGAATCCGGTTGCGGATACGTCATTCATTCTGCCGAACTTGAAGTACGCATTGGCCGCAGGTTTCGTGGCGTCATACCATGAGTTCTCTACCGAACCCGCCACTCGCCCGTTCACGTACAGCGTCCACACGCCGCGCGTGCCCGCCTTTGGATCGTACGTGAGCGCGACATGCTGCCATGTGCCGGGGCGCACTGGACGCTCGGCGAAAAGCCCCTTCGCCATTGGCGTGTATTTGTAGCCGGATCGCACATATATGCCGAAGAGAGGCTCCGCGCCAGTGTCGTCTATTATCAGCTTCCAGCCGATTCTGCCGCCGGTCGAGTTGGCGGTGGAATCGTACATGCCGCATACCGTCACCTCGCCTCCGCGCGTCGCGCCGTCCCATTTGAGCCATCCCTCGACCGTGAACGCCGAAGTGGAGGAAAGGTAGTCGCCGAGATAGTTCGCGCGCATGTAGGCGTTCTCCGCGAGGACTATGCTGCCGGAGTTCGCGCGGGAGACCACGGCCGTCTCCAGCGGGACGCGCGCCGCAGCCATGTCAGCCGAGCCGGACAGCCCGTTCTCGGAACGCGCCCTCAGGTCAAACCCGTCCGGGCCGAACGCCGGCGTGGTGTCCGCCGAGCTCTCGGCGCTGTCGAACGGCCAGTACACTATCGTGCGTGGCGGCTCTGGCACCGCCTCCGAGACCTCAGGCGATGCGCACAGGAACCTTGATGGCGGAAGCGCGCCGCGCGAGATGCGGATGGACGAGAACCGTCCGCGCCACGTGTTGGTGTTGTCGCTCGGACGTCCGCCGATAAACAGCGCGATTGATTTCTTTGAGTGTCTCTTCTCAAAGGTCAGCGGTGAACCAGCCTGTTCGCCGTCGATGTAGAGCGTGTACACGTTGTTGCCGTCCACAATCTGCCGCGTGAGCGCCAGATGCCGCCATGTGTCAAGCGGTTGTCCGCCAGTCCCCTCAAAGGAAAATACGCCCGTCCCGTGCGTGGCGTGATCCTCGATCTGGAAGCCTGTCGTCTCGTTGTACGAGAAACGCAGGTAAGGCTGGAACCAGTCGCCAAAGCGCTTTATGTCGCCGGCCGTCATGAACACCGACTCCCATGTGTTTCCGCTCTGCACCGAATGGCGATTGAACCAGCATTCGTAGGTGAACTCCCCGTTGCCAAGCAAATTGGCAACAGAGGCGTCGCACGTGTCAAGGGAGCAGCCGAGGCGTTCATTGTTCTGCCCGCGGAATAGCGCGGATCCAGATAGCGGTGCGGCGGAGTTGCCGTCGAAGTTCGCGGAGCGGTCTGGATTCGCGATCGCCGGCGCGCCTTCCGCCGCCACCGGAAAATGCGCCGCAGAGTGCGTTGCCTGGAGCAGATAGTTGCCCGCCATGTCCCTTCCGTCGAAGGAGCCGTTCGCGAAGTTGAGCGGCCAGTAGGCGAGCACGTTCGCCGCCGCCGTACCGTTCGCCGCGCACAGGAACTGCGACGGGGCGAGCGCCGCCTTGGATACGCGCACGCAGTCGATCCACCCGCAGTAGTTGTTGACCACAGTGTCGCGTCCGCCAATGTACAAGGTGCGCGACTTTGTGGTTCCCGACCACTCGCGTGACGGCTCGCATGAGCCTGCAAGCTCGCCGTCTATGTAGCAGCGCCACTGGCCGTAGCCCGACTCCCCTGCTCCTGCCTCGTGGACCAGCGCCACATGCTTCCAGCCGTCCCAGTCGGCAAGCGTTCCGCTTACCGGAAGGTCGTAGACGGGATACCCGTCTTCATCATGCGCCATCACCGCAAAGTGCCAGTTGCCGCCGGAGTTCAGCAGCTGAATGCACCAGCCAAGGTTGTTGTCGGAGCCGCACGTGGTGAACAGGAACTGGCTGTCGGTGGGAGATTCGCGGCGGCGAGGCTTGAGGTATGCCTCTATCGTGAAGCTGCCCGTCGCCGGCTCAAGCTCTGCGCCGAGGCGCGGCACCTTGAGCACCGCGTACTCGCTGTCGTGATGGCGGGCAAGAATGCTGCCGGAATTGCCTGCGCCGCCGAGCGACGCCGTGGGGTTTGGCGGATCGCCCGCAAACGCGCAGTCTGCGACAGGGGCGAGAACGCTTGTTGCGTTCGTTGCGACCTGCCCGCCGATCTGCGTGGGCATGAAGCTGCCGTGGAGGTTTGCGGTACCCACATAGTCCCACGTGTCGAGGGAGCCATCCGCCTTGCGGTCGAGCTTCCAGTAGGCGACGGTTGTGTCGGTGGAGGCATCATCCTCCTCCGGCACCAGCGTGCCTTCGCCGCCGGCGCAGAGGAACTCCGACGGCTCAAGCGCCTTGTCCGAGACGCGCCAATAGTCGAAGGATGCATTCAGGCGATTGGCCGCATTGTTTGGCCTTCCACCCAAGGACAGTCCGGATTGTCCCGCAGCGTTGTATCCGACGCGCTCCGTGACGTTGGCCTCGGCGATGACCGAGCCGTCTATGTAGACTTTCCACTTCGCTCCGGCATGCGTCAACGCGAGATGATGCCATGAGCTCTTCAGAGACTCCTCCATCTCCTGCGAAAGCACGGAACCGATTAGCGTGTCGAAATTCCCGGAGGAACCGTACGGGGCTACGCACAGGTGGAACTGGCGCGCGCCCTCCGTGCCGCGCCAGCTGAGGAACCAGCCGCCATTCCCTATGGTGGAGCCGTCTCCGCCCTGCACGATGACGAACCATCCGGTAGCCGGGTTTTCATCGAACTTGATCCAGCCCTCTACCGTGAATTCTGAAGTGCTCCAGATATGCTGCTGCAGCGCGGCGGCAGAACATCGCAGAGTCCAAGGCGCCGTGTCGCGCCACCCCTTCACCGCAGTGCGGTTGACTGGAGCGAACATCACGGACTGTTCGGGGGCGGGGTTCGGCGGGAGGTTCCAGCCCACTTCCTGCGCGATGCCTGCCGTCCCGTCGCCGCCGAGCGCCATGGCGATATCCGGGTTTACCGCGCACCGCCCGTCAAACGCGCCGGTGTCGGGGTCAAGTTCGATAGGCCAAAGCGCAACCGTCTTGGCGTGCGCGGTGGCGATGGCTGCGAATGCGGCGACGCCTGCGAGGATGAGTCCGTTCGGTGCTTTCATTGCGCTGCTCCTTTACTTGAACCATTCCGGGCCGACGATGCGCCCGCAAAGGTAGAACTTCCTGTCGTTGTACCACAACACTCCCTTGCCGTCCACGATGCAGTAGCTCGTGTAGAACGAGTTGCCGTTCTTGCGCGGCGCGAAGAGCTTGGGGCTGCTGAACCATATCGGCTGCTCCGCATCGGGCATGAACCTGCCGGCGATGAGGAAGAGCTGGCCGCGCGGCTGGTAGGCCGTGTTGGAATTGAAGTCGAACGTGTTGTGTATGAGCGCGAAGTACGTGCCGCTCGCGGCCTCGGGCCCCTTCCAGTCGTATATCGGACACGGTGAGCGCGGATGCAGGAACGCCTTGCCGCCGTCGCGGTCGAGGAGCGGCTTCGCCACCGACCATGTGCGGCCACAGTCGCGGCTCTGGCTCCACACCGGATGCCCCACAGATGAGCGCATCAGCGCAAAGAGCCTTCCGTCCGGCAGCTTCACGATGCCGGCCTCCTCTATCGCCGGGCCTTCGCGCGGGACGAATGTGTTCCCCACGACCTTCGTTGCGTCAAGCGCGTCGCAGTTCGTGGCGAAGTACGAAAGGCGTATGTCCGCGACCGGCGGATTCTCGTCGATGTTCTCGAACTGCCAGAACTCCACCTTGCACCCGCCGTGGCTGTCGTACGGTGCCTTGCCGTGGCGCGAGCATCCCACGAAGAACCTGCCGCCCTCTCCGAGGCGAAGCGGACGCTGCCAGTTGCACCAGCTCGGAGGGATGTGGTCGTCAGCGGGATCAATGTCCATGCGCTGGGTGAACGGCACGAGTTTCGGTGCGCTCCATGTACCGCCGTCGTCGTCCGAAAATGACCCGAACATCATTCCGCAGTGAGGTCTGCGGCTTGTGGTCTGCTGGTTCCATAGGCAGTAGAGACGGCCGCTTCTTGCGAGCATCGGCTGCTGCCAGCTCGCGATCAGGGTTGGCGTGCGCTTGTTGGGCGATCCGGCGATTGCGATAGGCGGAGTCCAGGTCACGCCCTTGTCGGCGCTCTTGGAGAACGCGATGTGCTGGTCGATGGCGCATTCGCCCGAAGCCTGAGTCCAGAATGCGTAGAGGAGTCCGTTTGAAGGGTTGTTAATCACCTGGAAGTGATCGTTGTACGTATCGCCCGGCTTGGACCAGTCGCGCCTGCCCGCATCGCGCGGCTGTTTCGGCACGAACACCACATAGTCCGGATGGTTCACGAGTATGTCGCGCGGGGCCTCCGTCTCGCTTGGGGTTCCCTTCAGGTACGCGAGGATGCGCCGTTCCTTCGCGGGGAGGGCCTCGTTCGGCGGCGGCTGGCCTTCGCGGTCGAACCCGCAGACGAGAGCCCACTTGCCAAGCTCAAGCCTTTCGCCCTTGCGCACATCCTTTCGCCAGATGTCGGCAATGTCGCATGAATGGTCGCCGAAAGCCTGGAACGGCTTGCCATCCACCTTCGCGAACCCAAGCCCGGCAAGCGCCTTGCCCTGCGATAACGCGTGCCCGTACTTTTCGTTTGGCGTCACGACGAGCAGTTCGCCGTCGCCCACCACCTCGGCGGAGAATCCTCCTTCAATGGTACGCCGGAAAAACGTCTTCCCCACAAGGCGCTCCGCAGCTATGGCCGTCATCGCGTACGACCTGTCGCAGAACACCGCCACGCCATTGGAGCATACGCACACCTCTGCATCCTGCACAGGCGAAAGGCGAGCGCCGCCGCCACATGCCGTCAACCCCACCGCCACCGTTGCGGCAGATATCCAAACCTTCCAAACCTTCATCATACAATTCTCATTAAAAAGACGCGTGCAATATCAGCCTTTTACTATGGCAACGCCAACCCAACCGGCGCACGTGGCGCAGTAGGCGATCTTGAGGGTGACACCGAACAGGAACCCCAGCAATGCGCCAAATCCCCCGCGAAGCGACGCCGCAAAATCCTTGCCGGCCACGATCTCGCCGCATACCGCGCCGATGAACGGTCCGAGAAGTATCCCCCACGGCGCAAAGAAGATGCCGACGATCGTTCCCACAAAGCATCCGAACACGCCATAACGCGAACAGTTGAACTTCTTCGCTCCAAACGCCGGCACCACGTAGTCGAGCAGCAGCACGATTGCGCATGCCGCGCCAAACGCCACGCACGTCTGGCACGTCGGAGCGAACCGCGACGGCAGAAGCGTCAGCACGCCACACAGCGCCAGCAGCGGCCCCGGCAGGACCGGTACCGCGCATCCGATGAAGGAAACGGCGATCAGCACCACGGACGCGACTACATACACGATATCCATAACGGTACATATTATACCACAAGTGGCCGCGCGTCGACTACGGCTCGCGGATCGTAGCCTTCACGCCGTTCGGCACCGAATACGACCAATCCAGCTTCCCGTCCACATACCGCCCCTTCTCCGTCGAGGTACTTTGCGCGCCACGCCTCGCGGCGTTCATGCGCCAGCCGTCCATATCTGGCGGCGTCTGCGCCCTTTCCGAGCTCCATGGCCATCTCTCGCATCATCTGTGCATCCCACACCACGAACGCATCGCACAGGAGCGCCTTCAACGGCGCATCGTTGCGCACCGGCGAGAGCCAGTCGCAAGCCAGTCGTCGCCGATGCGCCGCCCGTTCACGTAGCCGTTGAACACGCCGAGGGACGTGATGCGCCATTCCGCGCGCTTTACCGCTGCCCTGTTCACGACATCCCTGCGGAACGCCGCCACACGAATCTCTTCAGGATCCGCATCCGGGGATATCCACATGGCCGCCGCCAACAGCAATGCACTCGTCATGCCGCCTCTTCGCTACGCCCCTCAGTCGGCGAGTGGGACTACGTCAAGCGTTGTGCCGCCGTAGTTCGCCACGTATGCGGCTCCATTCCACACGCACGGCTCGCTCGGCTTCACGAAGCCGCCCTTGCGTAGCACCTCGAATCTGCCGTCGGGCGTGATGCGCTCCAGTGCATCGCCGCGCATATCGGCTATGTAGAGGTTTCCGGCCGCGTCCACGCAAAGCCCGTCCGGCGTGACGGATCCGCCTCCTGCATGGACGATCTCCTCGCTTTTGACGATGCGTCCGTCCGCTCCCGGAGTAAGTTTCCACACTCGCCCGTCACCGTAGTTGCCAGTGTAGATGAAACCCTTGGCGTCAACGGCCACGCCGTTGAGCCCGCCGCGTATCTCAGGGTTGCGCGTGACGTCGGAAAACACGCACTGCGGATCGGCCGGAGTGTTGCCTACGCGCACGTTGCGGTCGGTCGCGGCGAACATGTAGATTCCGCTCGACGCCGCGCCGTCTCCGCGCTTCACGCCATACAGGAAAGCCTGCGTGAGATACAGGCGACCATTCAGGTACTTTACGCCATTCGCGTTGTCCAGCCCCACCGCCACCGCTTCGCACTTGTCGATACGGTCGTCTTTGAAGGTTATGCGCAGAAGCCTGCCGCGCGACTCCTTCTGGTTGTCGCACACGTAAAGCTCACCATCCGGGCCGAAACATATTCCCATCGGCGACGCATAGCCGCTCTCTGGACACGGCGGCACGTCGAACCATTTTACCGGCGAGCCGCCTGGCGCATCAAGCCGGTACACGGCTCCGGGTTGGCTGTGGTCGTTGTTGGGTGCCGCGATCACAAGCCTCCCCTTACTGTCGATGCACATGCCGTCAGGCGTTGTGCATGTGGGTGGCATCTGGATGGTACGGGCGTGGGCGGCACACGCCGCCGCACAGGCAAGTATCAACATTCTTGTAGTCATGGCTCGCAATTATACCATAAATCGCCGCCGGAATGATCGCTGACCCAACTAAGGGATGCGGCAAAGGGATGCGGATGGAACATTCCGGGATATTTAGTCATTTACGCCGAACTCAAACGTGACAGACGCTTCACAGATCGGATTATCGAACTCTACGGCAAGGCGCGTAGGCTCGCGCCGTTTTGGGTTTGGAACCTTCTCGCGCTTGACCCGCCATCTGCCACCGCCATCAACGGTGATCTTCACGCGCAACCTCCGCGCAGGCCTCTCCGACACTATGAACCACTCCGTGTCGTCAGCGCCGCGTTCGACGGCATGGAACGTTGTGATCGGCGTCTCAAATGTCATCGGAGCCGTAAAACGCACCTCGTCCCTGAACGAAACCGACTGCACATCGCGCCGGTATGTCATCGTGCGCGTAAGCGCCGCCATACCAGGCAGCGCGTACGCGCCAGCAAGGTCGAGCACGTACACATCCTCCTTCGCCGAAAAGCGCGTTTCGGCCACGCGCCCTGAATAATTCTCTCCTGGAGACTGCACCTTGCCGCCAGGCAGCGGCACCGGATGGCCGAACGAACCAATGATTGGATTCTCGTAGCGGCGGGCGGTGAACGTGGCCTTAGTGTACTGCGCCCCTCCGGGATCGCCCGCCATCTCCACGCCATCGAGCACGACCACGTACGAGCCGATGTCGTTGTGGTTGTGCGATTCGCCGTTAGTGCCGCCCTTCATCGTTGCCGAAAGCCCGCCTCGGCCACCTTCCGACGGACGGGATACGAGCACCTGGGCCACCGGGAACCACGACCTCAACGGAAGACGCAGGTCGTCCTCCCGCTGCGGAGCGCGCGCCCTTGCCACGGCGCCAGGCTCAAATGCCCGCACCGACATGTCGACGAGCCCGCCTGCAAAGATGTCCTCGGCATCGGCGCGCGCCGTGCGGTAGCGCGGCCACACCTGCGAGCCGAGAGCAATGACGCGCGGGGACGGATTTGCTCCGCCATCCGCAAAATGCGGCGCAATCCACGGTTCGAGCATGCCGCCGAACGCCCCTGCGAAATTGCGTTCGCACTGGCTGTCGGAGAGGACGTCCAGCCGGCCGCCCGTCATCCGGCGCAGTGCAAGTGCGGCGCGCAGGAAGTTCCCGAACCCGTAGTTCCAGTAGTCCATGCCCTCGCGGCAGACGCCATCGGAATAGAAGCCGTTCACATAGCATGGCAGGGTTCGCTCCGCAGCCTCGGCAAAGGCCGCGCGGTCGAACCTGTCTGGAAGGACTGCTAGAGCGGCCCGCACAACTCCTCCGTTGCACACGGCGGTCCAGTTGGCGTCGCCGAAAAACCACCACGGGCGCATCACTCCGCGCTCGAACAGCCTGTAGCGCACGAATATCTGCTCGTCCAGCGCGGCGCGCATCTCTGCCGCGACCGGCTCTGGCAACACACCCCTCATCCAGTCGCAGCACAGCGCGAGCGTCACCGCCATCTCCGCAGAGCCAAGGTCTATGATGCGCACCGTTCCGTCGAAGTTCCTGTGCTTCGGGTCGTGCGACGGCTGAACCCACGTGCGCATGGCGCACACCGCGCGAATGTACTCGACGAGCTTCGGCAGGAACCGCCCCCTGTTCTCAAGGCACTCCGCGATGGTCAGGCTGGCGATTGCGTTGCGCCGTGCCCAGAATGGCACGTAGTACGGCACGGCGGACGCGTCCTTCACATAGTCCGTGACATACCATTTGAGATACATGTCGTCGGTCATCTCCGGCACAGGCTTCGCGAGGAGCCCTTCCGCGCGCCTGATGCATACCTCAGCCTGCGGCAGCGCCGCCAGCTCCGCCCATGTTGTGCGGTTCGTGATGCGCGAGGCAGGGTCGCCGGGATCGTCAGCCAGCCAGCCGGCGATCGTCGCGATCCGTTCCGGGCGGCACGGCGGCGACGCCCGTTCTGCGGACACGGCGGCCAGCGGAATGGCGAAGGACAGAAACGCAACGCGCGGCAGGGACATACGCATCACCTCAGCGGATGGACAGCACAATGCCCTTGCGGAACGTCGGCCCGACCGAGACGAACGTGGAGCCAGGCCGCTGGTTGTCGTAGCAGGCCTTGATCCACGATGCGCTGCGACCCACGCGCTCGGCGCGGTATTCGTCGAGCGAGCCAAGCATCAGGTTGTACTGGTTGATGTTGTTTCCGAACGATGTGCGCATCAGCTTGTTGTCCTGGTACGCCGTGTTGAGCACGAACGGCCAGAGCACGCTGCGCACAAGCTCGCCGTCGCGGTACGCGGAGAGGAAAAGCCCGTCATGCACGAACGCATAGTGGTGCCAGCCGTCGTCGGGCCGCTCCATGCTGCTCGCCCAAACGACCTCCGCCGCCTGGTTTCTATCCCCTTCATGCACGTCAAGATAGACGTTTCCTCCGCCGGGAAGGAACGTGTTGTGTGACGCATACACATGGAAATCGAACGTCTTTTCGGTATTGCCGTAGCGGATCAGGTACATGTGGTAGCCATCCACTCCGCGCTTGTCGGAAAGCTCGTGCTTGATGAGAGTCTGCAACGTCTTCGTGGGCTCATCCGGCATCTTGGCCCAGAAGGAGAACGAGAATCCATTCAAGAAGTCATTGAACGGCGAGCCGCCCGCCTTGTTCTGCATGTTGCCGGTTGAGACAAGGCGCGGCCAGTGGAACGCCTCGCCCGCCACTCCGTTCGTCGCGAACGCGCCGAGCGTGTTCGAGGTGATGTCACCACCGAACGAGGTGGAGTCGTCCAGCACCGTGCCCGAACCGGCCGGCGTACCCATGTGCCACACGCCGGCGAACTCGTCCGGCCGCCACATGGCATCCTTCGCCCAGTCCCCGTCGCCAGTCGGGAATGCACGGTCGAAGCGGAGAGTAAGTTCCGTGGATGAGGTAAGCTCCGGCACGCGCACCCACACCACGCTCTCCTCTGCGGGGTTCCAAACCTCCACCTCGTAAGCAAGAGTGCGGCCAGTCTCGTCCATGAACCTGACCGATGCCGGGCTCTCCGGCAGACCGTTCGCCGCCGGGATGCGCACGCACAGCGGGAAGCCGACAAGCGTCTCGTCGCCGTCGTAGGCGATCTTCAGCTTAACCGTCGCTCCGCGCCTGTCCGAGACAGGAACGGCAGCGAACCGCGCTGGCGTCCACGCCCGACCGTAGCTGTTCTGCGCGAAGAAGCGGTATGCGTAGCGCGCGCCGGATACAGGCAAGGTGACCGTGGCCGCAACGGTGCCGTCCGTGCGGGGACCGAGGGATTCGGTGTGCTCCCAGCCTTCAAGCGAAGTGCCGCCGTCCGTGCGGCCCCAGCAGAACGTTACGTTGGCAGACGTGCGGCAAGACAGCGTGGCCTGTGCCGTGAGCGCACCGGAATCTGAAGCGGAGATTACGCCGGCATCGGAGGACGCGAAATGCGGCGCATACTGCCACGGCGTACCGTTGCGCCACGCCTGCTGGTTCTGGTACTCGGCAAGCAGCCAATCCGCGCTCCGGCACACGTTCTCCAGACGCACCTCGTCCACGCACCCGCGGAAGGAGTCCTTGCGCGCGTTGGTGGAACCCGTAAGGATCACGGTGCCGCCGGAGACGGAGGACGAGAAACCCAGGTCCTTCACCTGCGACGCCTCGGTCTGCAGCACGCCATCACGGTAGCAGCGCGTCTTGGAGCCGTCCGCCGTGTAGGCGTAGTGGTGCCACTGGTCGTCCGGGATGGTCAACTTGCATTGGCTGCCGCCTGGATAGATTACCATGGTATTGCCGGCGGCACCCTGGCTCTTGTATCCGATTCCCTTGATTGCGGCTATGCCCAGCATCGACCACAGGTATGTCTCTCGCTTTGGATTGGCGAACTCGTCGGCATCCTCCTTCGCCCACCAGGAGACCGTATAGACGTTGGTGATTGGATGTGGGATGGAGACGGATATCGCCTTCTGCGAGGCGTTGGTGGTGGAACGGTATGCCTGGTAGCGGCCCGTCGGCCCGGTGGTGGCCATGGGGTATGCGGCGGCGCTTTTGCTGGTGCTCTGCATATAGCAAGGATTCAGCTTTACATTCCGGCTCACCACGTCGTTCAGGAGGCCTGTCGGATTCATGTGGTACACAAGCATGTATTCGTCGGCATCCCACACCTGCGAAGGGTCGACCGCGCTGCCTGCGCCCGAATGCGGTTTGTAGACCGAGGAGTCACGCGAAATCACAACGCCGTCCGCCGCCGAATAGCGCGGCATCTTCACCCACAGCCCCAGCGACCTGTCGAACTCGTTCACGAATGCGTGCTCGATCTCCACCGGCAGGATTTCGCCGGTGCGCATGTCGCTCACGGCGACTGTTCCGTTGGTGAGATCGCGGTGAAGCGCGCCGATGTCGAAGCCGGTGTTCTCGTCGAGATATACGTAGGCAGGGAAGTCGTGAAGCTCCGCGCCGCCGTAGTCCGAGAACGGAACCGTCACGGAGGCCATGCCGGGGACGAGCTGCGCCTGCGTCTCCGCCGCCGCGCGTATCCAGTCCGCGCTGCGGCATACGGTCTCGAAGCGCACCTCGTCGAGCGAGCCATGGAACGGATATGACTTCGTCTGCGTAGCGCCGATCGAGAAGAAGCCGACCGTTTCCCACGGCTTGATCGAGAAGCCGGCGAACGACGCCGTGCTTGCCGCAAAGCCGTCGAGATATGCGGTGTACGTAGCGCCGTCGTAAGTGAACGCGAAATGGTGCCAGACGCCATCCTGCGGAATCTTGACGTCAGAATTATTGCTGCCGCCCCACGTGCCTTCAGTTGCCTTGAACCAATAGAAGCGGACGAATGCGTCACCGTTCCAGTTGAGGAGGATGGCCTGCTGCGTGTCGTTCGCGCCCCACTGCAGGAGATACGTCTGGTCGTTTGCCCTCGTCAGGCGATCCGTCTTCATCCAGAACGAAATGGTGAAATTGGCTATCGCGTTCGCGCCGTAGTGGGAGGCGGGGATGTTCTTCAGGAGATAGGATTCGGTGCGGTCAAAACTGGCGGCCTGCCCGATCGCAGGCTCGGTTGGAACCGATCCGGGGAGAATGTCGCCGTTTGCCGAGTTGAGACCGCCGGTCGATCCGAAATGGAACACCGCCATCATGTCGCTCCAGAGACCGGAGGCATCCACCTCCTCCGCCGTGGCGTCATCGCCCCAGGAGAGCGCAAGCACGGTGGAGCTGGAGAAGTTCGGCACCTTCACCCACACGACGGAACGCCCGTTCGGGTTCCAGCGCTCGATCTCAAGAGGAAGGGACACGCCGTTCTGGTCGGCGACGCGCAGGTCGGAGCCGTCTGCCGCCGTATCCGCGTAGGTGAACCCGTCCACGCCCTCCTCAAGGGTGATTGGCACCTGAAAATCCGTCTGCGCGGCGTTGCGGTACCAGGAGAAGGATCGGGTTGCCGTGCCTCCGTGAAGCGAACAAGCCAGCATCAGCGCAAATGCAAACGCAAGCGAGACATGCAGATCAGTGGGCCGCCCTTGAACGATTTTCTTTTTCACGGTTGTGTGCCTTTCGTTTTACATGTGACCTTATGTGCCTTAAAGAGGCAACAAAACAATAAGATATCACATTTTTTTTTTATGTCAAGAGTGCAAGAATTCTCCCACAGCAACCGCACGCCGCAAAGCGGCGCAAAGATGAAATGGCGCATACGCGCGA
>CAMPAA010000070.1 GCA_946631345.1 uncultured Verrucomicrobiota bacterium | reverse complement strand
AGCTGCGCCAGCGGCGCATGGAGCTTGCGGCGAAGGAGCAGGAGGATGCGGCGCGCAAGCGTGAGGCGGATGCCATAGCCAAGGCGGAGCGGGCGGAGCGCGAGGCACGCGAGGCGGAGGAGCGTCAGAGGGCGGCGGAGGAGCGCGCCCAGCAGCGTGAGGCGCTTCTTCAGATTCAGGAGCAGCTGAAACGGCAGCGCGAGGAGCGCGAGGCGGCCCGTCGCGAGGAGCAGGAGGAGCAGGGTGAGGCAAACGACACTTGAAGAGTTCCGAGGTTCAATACTAAAGACCGGGAGCTACGCTTCGGGAACGGACGTTCTGGCCCCTAAGCCGAAGAAGAAGGGGCGGTGGACGACCTTAAGTTTCACCTGGAGCCTGTTCTTCGTGTTCCCGTACTGCGCGGTGCGGGAGTTCTTCCGGTCGCTGACCACGGAACTGTGGGCGATATGCTGCTTCAGGACGGTGCAGAAAGCTGAGAAGTTCGGCATCAAGGTTACGGCCGACGGATGGGAGAACCGCAACGGATACAAAGGGCCGGTGGTGTACCTTTCCAACCACATGTCCACGCTTGAGACGATCATGCTGCCGCCTGTCCTGCTGACCTACGGGCCGTTCAACGTGTTCGTGAAGGCGTCGCTTTCGCGTCTGCCTGCGCTCAAGCGGGCTGCGGCGCACATGGGGCTCATCCCGCTCGGCCGCAAGTCGCCGCGCGAGGATCTGATGCAGGTGTTCACCGAGGGCGTTGCGCGCATCCGGGAGGGCCGTTCCATCCTCATCTTCCCGCAAGGGTCGCGCGAGCAGGTGTTTTCCCGCAAACTATACTCATCCATCGGCGCGAAACTCGCCGAGAAGGCCGGCGTACCGGTGATGCCGATCGCGGTGAAGACGGATTGCGAGCCTACACGCCCGGACGGCAAGGGATGGTTCAAGGATTTCGGGACAGTGGACCCCTCGAAGGATATCCGTCTGCGGTGCGGGCCGCCTATAACCGGAACCGCGAAGGAGATGCACCAGAAGGTGTTCGACTGGATCAAGGAACAGCTTGAGGGCTGGGGGCTCCCCACGGAAGGATGAGGCGGCGATATCTCATCTGGCTCAACTGGCCGGAACGCCCGTTCCGCCTCAACGCCTCCGACCTGAAGCTGTTCAAGGGTCTTGTCGGAGGGGGAGAGGTGCATGTCGCAAGATCCGAGCGGGCATTTCTCCGCGCGCTACCCGAGGCGACGCACGCGATATGCTGGGAGTTCAGCAGGGAATGGTTTTCGCGCGCGGCAAACCTCCGCGTGCTGGCGACTCCGGGCGCGGGGCGCGAGCTTCTGCCGACCGACGGCGAGCTGCCCGGAGGCGTGAGGAAGTTTCACGGAGAGTTTCATGGCGCAATCATGAGCGAGACGGCCATCGCCTACATGCTCGCATGGTGCAGAGGCCTGTATCAGGCGTATGAATGGCAGAAAAGCGGCGCCGCCGCCGATCTGTGGCGCAGGGTTGATCTCGGCGAATGTTGCTACACGCTGGCCGGGACAAGGGCGGTCATCTTAGGTTATGGGCGCATCGGCCATGCGCTCGGCGCAAAGCTCGAGGCTCTTGGTGTCGCGGTGAAGGGCATACGGCGGCGGAATGCAGGTGAACTGCCGGATGCAGTGGCTAACGCCGACTGGCTTATCTGCGTGCTCCCGTCCGACACCGGCACCGACGGCATCGTCGGCGCAAAGCTGTTGCGTCGGATGAAACGCAGCGCGGTCCTGATAAACATAGGCCGAGGCAACGCGGTGGACGAAAGTGCGCTCGCTTCCGCACTGAAGAGGCGTCGGATCGCAGCCGCCTTTCTGGACGTGTTCGGGAAGGAGCCGCTTACGGCCGCTTCGCCTCTCGCGCATGATCTGCCCGGACTGTTCCGGTTCCCGCACGCATCTGCGTTTTCGCCGGACTATCTCGCACGTTTCTTCCATGAGCTGGCCGCACGCGGCGCGTTGGATTGAGGTGGATTGGATGCGCATTTGCGGTTATGGCGGAGTTATGGTATACTTCACCCGTTTTTTCATGCCGGTATAGCGTAGTGGTAGCGCAGCGGTTTTGTAAACCGCTGGTCGGGGGTTCGAATCCCTCTGCCGGCTCCAATTGAAAGGCGTCTTCATGCGGCTGTCTTTGGGCAGGTATATTTCCCATTGACAAGGAGGGCGTTTTTTCGTATCATTCGCGCGTTTTTTTACGGAGGTCATGGGGTCTCCGATAAGGATTCATTTGATTTTTGACAACAAGGAGAGTGAAAAATGGCGGACAACCAGTTGCTGACGATGGTCAACTACATCGAACGCGAGAACGGTGTGGATCGCGAAATCGTGCTGACCGCAATCGAACAGGCAATCCAGCAGGCCGCCCGCAGGAACACAGGCGTCACCAACGATCTGCGCGTGGTCATCGACCGCAAGACTATCACTCTCCATGTTTACGACACCATGGTGGTATCCGATGAGGACTCCGGAACCGGGTTCATCTCGGTGGCGCGCGCACAGCGCCTCGACCCGACAAAGAAGGAGGGCGACACCATCGAAATCGAGCTTCCGGCATCCCGTCTCGGGCGTATCGCGGCGCAGACGTCGCGCCAGATGATCATGCAGAAGATCAGGGAGGCCATCCGGTCCAACACCTTCAACGACTTCAAGGGACGCATTGGCGAGATCGTGTCCGGCACGGTCACAGGCCTGAACCGCCGCGACATCTTCGTGATGGTCGGAAAGACTGAGATGGTTCTCCCCGCAAAGGAGCGAATCCCCACCGAGGAGTATGCTGTGGGCGACACGATCCGGGCGATCGTCCACAACGTGAAACAGGATGTGGTGACCGGGCCGTCGGTCACGCTCTCCCGTGCGTCGGGCGAGTTCGTGCGCGCGCTGTTCCGGCTCGAGGTCTCCGAAATCGCGGATGGCGTGGTGGAGCTGGTCTCCGTGGCGCGCGACCCTGGATACCGCAGCAAGATCGCGGTGCGCACGAACGACGAGAAGGTCGATCCCGTCGGTGCGTGCGTGGGCCTGCGCGGCGCGCGCGTGCGCAACATCGTTCGCGAGCTCAACGGCGAGAAGATCGACATCGTGCGCTGGTCCGACGACGTGAAGAGCTACATCACCCAGGCGCTCGCGCCGGCGAAGCTCGAGACTGTCGAAGTGGATGCCGAGCAGGACAACACGGTGCATGTGACCGTCGCCCCCGACCAGTACTCGCTCGCGATCGGCAAGCGCGGCCAGAACGTGCGGCTCTCCACCAAGCTCACCGGGTGGCACATAGAGGTGACAAAGGCGATGAACCTCGCCTCGTTCGAGGATCAGAGGGCCGAGGCCATCAAGATGCTCGCCGACACGTTCTCCATCTCCACCGCGCAGGCAACGCAGCTCGCGGACGCCGGATTCCTCACGGTGGACGGCATCCTCGAGACGGATGAAGCAGATTTCGCAGCCGCCACCGGACTTGACGATGTGACGGCGACAGGCATCTATGCGGCGGCAAAGGCCGTCGCGGAACTGATTGGCGAAGGGGAGGAAGGATAAGCAATGAGGGTTTACGAGCTTGCCGCGAAGATCGGCACCACGTCGCAGGCGGTGATGCAGCTCGCCAGCGAGAATGACGTGGAGGTCTATTCGCCGCTCAGTTCGCTTGAGGCTGAGGAGGTGGAAACGCTGAACGCGGCGTTTCTGAAGGTCGGCGTAGAGAAGCTAAAGGCCGATGCCGTTGCGGCCCGCGACCGCAGGCTCGCCAAGGCTCGCCGCGCGCTGAAGGCCGCCGAGGAGTCAAACCGCCTTCAGGCGGACGAACTTGAGGCCAAGCGGCAGCGTGCCATGGCCGCATACAGGGAGCAGGGTGGCGCGATAGCCATGCCCGATACGAAGAAGGCACCCGTGGCCGCAGCCAGAAAACCCGTCCAGGAGGAGATCAAGCTTGATCTTCCGGAGGGTCCTAAGGTCAAGATCGAGGTGTCAGACCCGTCTCCTGACGACGAGTTGGACGACGAGCCGCGCGGCGATGACGTTGACGATTTCGATGACGAGGACGACGATGAGGAGTCTTGGCTCCATGGCCGCGACCGCAAGGCGTCTGGCGGCAAGAACCAGCCCGTCTCGATGAAGAAGCAGCAGGCCATATCGAAGAAGGAGAAGGAAAAGGAGTCCAAGAAGGAGGCGAAGAAGGAGCCGCCGCCGCCACCACCGCCTCCGAAACCTGCCGCCCAGCCGCATCCGCGCATCTCGACGCGCGTTGGCGGGCTCCGCGCCGGCTTCTCCTCGGTCTCGATGAAGACGGCCACGACGATGCGCATTCTGGCTTCGCAGGGGCAGCCAGTCGCACCCAAGTCCACGGTCACGATGAGCGTTAACACGCGCGAGATATCCATCCGCGGCGCGGTGATCGTGAAGGAGCTGGCCACAAAGCTCGGAGTGAGGCCGAACCGCCTAATCGCCGATCTCATGCAGCTCAAGGTTCTCGCCTCAATCAACCAGCGCGTTGAGCCGGAGGTTGCGATAAAGGTAGCCCAGAAGTATGGCTACCGCGTGAACGTGGAGCATGCGCGCGACGCCGCGAACAAGAAGCCCGTGCTCAAGGCGATAGATGCCGACGACGAGATTCCGCAGGACAAGCCGGAGCAGATGATGCCGCGTCCTCCGGTGGTGACGTTCCTCGGCCATGTGGACCACGGCAAGACAACGCTCATGGACTACATCCGCCACACGAAGGTGGCGGCTGGAGAGGCCGGCGGCATAACGCAGGCGATCTCCGCATACCAGGTGGATGTGCAGGGGCGCAAGATCACGTTCCTGGATACGCCTGGGCATGCCGCATTCAACGCGATGCGCCAGCGCGGCGCGCAGCTCACCGACATCGCTGTAATCATCATCGCCGCCGACGACGGCATCATGCCGCAGACGCAGGAGGCGATCAAGTTCGCGCGTCAGGCGGGCGTGCAGATCATGGTGGCCATCACCAAGTGCGACAAGCCGACCGCCGATGCGATGCGCGTGAAGCAGATGCTCCAGAAGGAGGGGCTCACGCCTGAGGACTGGGGCGGCGACATCGTGTGCTGCGAGGTCTCTGGCGTAACGGGTCAGGGCGTGGATTCGCTTCTTGAGATGATTCTGCTGCAGGCGGACATGCTGGAGCTCACCGCAAATCCCGCGCGCCGCGCCAACGGCTACGTTATTGAGGCCGAGCTGGAGCAGGGCTTCGGCCCCTCTGCGGTGGTGCTCGTCACCGGCGGCACCCTGAAGGTGGGCGACGCGGTTCTCGTGGGCGAGCATTTCGGCAAGGTGCGCTCTCTCATAGACGACCACGGACGCCGCGTGAAGGAGGCGCCGCCGTCGACGCCCGTGAAGTGCACTGGGCTCTCCGGCGTGCCGGAGGCGGGTGCGGAGTTCCGCGTGATGCTCGACGAGAAGCGTGCCCGCACGCTCGCCGAGGATACTGCCCGCCGCCGCAAGGAGGAGGAGCTGTCGCAGTCCAAGGCGGTTTCGCTCGACGACCTGCTCTCCAAGATGGGCGCGGACGGCAAGCGTGAGCTGTCGGTGGTGGTCAAGGCGGATACCCAGGGTTCGCTCGAGGCGATTGTCGGTGCGCTGCGCGAGATCAAGAGCGAGAAGGTGTCGCTCAAGATCATCGGCACTGGCACGGGAAGCGTCTCGATGACGGATGTCAAGAGCGCCGCCGCAGGCAAGGCGGTCATAGTCGGCTTCGACATCGGCAACGATTCCGGCGTGCAGGGCCAGGCGCGCCATGACGGTGTGAAGATATCCTCGTTCCGCATCATCTACGAGCTGATCGATCACGTAAAGAAGTGCATGCTCGACCTTCTGCCGCCCGAATACAAGGAGACGGTAAAGGGCCATGCCGTGATCAAGGCCGTGTACGACATCGGCAAGGTCGGCAAGATCGCCGGCTCCCAGATGCTCGACGGCACGCTGCTCGCCAACGGCCGCTATCGCATTCTCCGCAACAAGGAGATCGTGTGGGAAGGCAAGCTCCAGTCGCTCAAGCATTTCAAAGACGAGGTCAAGGAAGTCTCCGGTCAGCAGGAATGCGGCGTTCATTTCGCCGGCTTCGAGAAGTTCGCCGAGGGCGACACCATCGAATGCTACATCCTCGAGGAGCTTCCGCGCTCGCTGTAAGCCATGTCAGTAGATCGGTTGGAGAGAGTTGATTCGCTGCTGAAGCGCGTTATCGGCGATGCGATGTTCCGCATCATGCAGACCGACACCGTGGGTGCCGGCCTTATCACGGTCACCGGCGTGCAGTGTGCGCGCAACCTGCGCAACGCCACGGTGAAGGTGAGCGTGTTCGGCGAGCCGGAGGTGCAGCAGCGCGCGCTTTCGCATCTGATACACCATACGCACGAGTTCGAGCGGGCGATCAACCGTGAAGTGCGGATGAAGTTCACTCCGCAGCTCCGCTTTGAGCTTGACCATTCGATCGAGAAGGGCGATGCCGTGCTTGCCATCCTCGACAAGCTTCCGGGGGCGCACGATGGCGAACCTCGCTAACATCGCCATGCTCGCGGAGCTTGACGGGGCCATCCTCGTGGACAAGCCCGCAGGCATTTCTGCGCACGACGTGATGAAGGCCGTGAAGACGCGCTTCAATCTCGTGAGGGTCGGGCACGGCGGCACGCTGGACGTCACCGCCACCGGCCTGTTCATCCTGCTGCTTGGGGACGCCACCCGCTTCTCCAACGAGCTGATGGGCGGCGACCGGTCCTATTCCGTGGCGCTTGCCTTGGGCATGGAGACGGATACCGGCGATCGCGCGGGCCGCACAGTTGCCGAGAAGCCGTTCGCCGGCGTCACGCGCGAACAGTTTGACGCCTCACTCAAGGAATTGCGGGGCGACTTCTATCAGGCTCCGCCGGAGTTTTCCGCAGTCAAGATACCGGGCAAGACCGGCTATGAGATAGTCCGCACCGCAGAAGGGGATGAGCTGCGCGAACGCCTTGTGCATGTCTACAGGTACGATGTCGCGGTGTTCGAGCCGCCAAGGGTGGAACTCTCCATGGCCGTGACCAAGGGCGTATCGGTGCGCGCCTTCGCGCGCGATCTCGGCCGCGCGCTCGGCTGCGGGGCGTGCGTGGCGGACTGCCGCCGCACCAGATGCGGATGCCACTCGGTCGAGGACGCAATGCCGTTCGTCAAGCTGATGGAGCTGCATCCTGCCGATTTCGCCGCCCGCCTTGTTCCGAAGAGCAGGATTTTGGCGCGGTGACGCTGCACATGCATTTTGTCGGGTGATGGCATCTTTTTATGCTATAATACCGCGCCCATGAAAGAGGTTTGTCACATCTCTGCCGCCTGCATGGCGGCCTTCGTCCTGACGGCGGCGACATCCGTGCGCGCCGAGACGAATTCCGTCGTCGTTGACGCCGGCGCGGACCTTCGCGTCCGCCAGGAGGTTGCGCACAACATCACGGGGCTCCCCGGCGCGCCGGGCGCCATGATGCCGCGCGCCTACAAGAAGGACGTGAACCACATCCGCTTCCGCCCGCGCGTGTGGGCGAGCGCCTCGTGGGACCGGTTCACGCTCTATGGACGGCTCGTGAATGAATTCCGCGAACACATCGTGAAGAACGGCGTGAAGCGCGACCGCCGCGCGTACAATTTTCCGGATGAAGTCGCGTTGGACAGTCTTTACCTTGACGGGCAGGGGCTCTTCGACGGGTTCCTCGATTTCCGTATCGGTCGGCAGGACATGTTCGAGAACGGCCATTCGGTGTTCGGTCTCGACCGCATCCTCACAGACGGCGCGCCTTATGTCGGCTCGCGTTCGTGCTATGCCGACATGATTAAGCTCACGTTCCACACGTCCGACACGTCCAAGCTTGACGCGTTTGCCATCTACGACAACGGGCGCAACATCTTCCGCTACGGCAACCACAACTCGCGCGGACGTCCGATGAACGCCATCCACCCGGGCGATTCGCCGGACATGGACGAATGGGGCGGCGGTCTCGTGTGGCACGACTCGCTTGCCGAGAAGACCTTTCCGTACAAGATCTACTTGATCCACAAGCACAACGAGTCGTACTACGCCCCTGGGCGCCGCCGCGTGCAGGACAAGCAGATCACCACCATCGGCGTGGACATTGCGCCGGAGATCACTGAAAACCTTTCGTTTGAACTCGACCTTGCCGACCAGTTCGGCACGATCTCCGACGGCAACCGCCAAGCCGGCGGACAGATGGCCTACGCCGCCGTCGATTTCCACCGTTCGCGCGCCGAGAAGGGGCTTCGTCCCTTTTCGCGGCTGAGCGTGTACTACATGTCCGGCGACCGCCACCGCGGACGGGACGGCGACAACGACACCGCGTGGGATCCGCTCTGGGGCCGGTGTCCGCAGGATTCCGAGCTGTTCCAGTACGGCACGCTCTACGGTCTCGGCTACTGGAGCAACATAACCTACCCCAAGCTCACGCTCGGTTTAGACATCGGTCCGCACCATCGTCTCTGCGCCTACACGGGGCCGGTCTTCGCCGCCGCGCAGGATCACGCCGGCCACGCCGACGGTTCGGGCGACAGCATGTTCAAGGGTGAGCTCTCGGCGGTCCGCTACGACTTCCCGATCCTGCTGGCACCGAAGGACGCGAGCGGCTTCAAGCGCTTCGAGATCTTCGGGCACGTGATGGCGGAGTTGTTCAATCCCGGCGACTACTACGATTCGAGCCGTCCGGCCTGGTTCCTGCGCTGGGAGCTGATGTTCACCTTTTAACCTTAAAAAAAGACTATGAGAATACTAACTGGCATCCAACCCTCGGGCAAACTGCACTGGGGCAACTATTTCGGCGCGATGAGGTCGATGTTTGACCTTCAGGCGAAAGGCGAGGAGATATTCATGTTCATCGCCAACTACCATGCGATGACCACAGTGCGCGACGGCGCGGCGCTCCGCGAGCAGACCCGTGACGTGGCGCTCGACTATCTCGCATGCGGCCTCGACCCGGCGAAGTCGATAATCTACAGGCAGAGCGACGTGATGGAGGTGCAGGAGCTGGCATGGTTCCTCTCGTGCCTCACGCCCATGGGCCTGCTTGAACGCTGCCACAGCTACAAGGACAAGATGGCGCACGGGTTCGAAGCCACGCACGGCCTCTTCGCGTATCCGGTGCTGATGGCGGCCGACATCCTCATCATGAACGCCGACGTGGTGCCTGTGGGCAAGGATCAGAAGCAGCACCTGGAGGTAACGCGCGACCTCGCGCAGAAGTTCAACAACGCGTTCGGCGAGATATTCAAGCTGCCTGACGCCTACATCCCGGAGTCGGTGGCGACGATCCCCGGCACCGACGGGCAGAAGATGTCCAAGAGCTACCACAATGCGATCGAGCTGTTCGAGCCGAACGGCTCCATCAAGAAGAAGGTCATGGGCATCGTGACGGATTCTAAGACGATGGAGGAGCCGAAGGAGCCGGAAGGGAACTCCATCTACGAGCTGTACAAGCTTTTCGCCACGCCGGATGAGGTCGCGCAGATGGCGGCGAGCTTCCGCGCCGGCAACTACGGCTACGGGCATGCGAAGAAGGCGCTCCTTGAGGCGTACCACCGCCTGTTCGACCCGTTCCGCGCAAAACGCGAGGAGCTGGCGAAGGATCCAGACACTCTGGAGGACATTCTCAAGGCGGGCGCAGCGAGGGCGCGCGAGGCGGCGATGGTCACCATGGAGAAGGTGCGCGCCGCAGTCGGCCTGTGATCACATGGCGCTGGTCAGTCTGAGAGAGGTGTCGGTCGCGTTCGGCGGTCCTGCCGTGCTCGACCGGGTTTCCCTCTCCATCGAGAAGGGGGAGCGCAGCTGCGTGACGGGGCGCAACGGCGAGGGGAAGTCCACGCTCCTGAAAGTCATCGCCGGCATTCTGGAACCAGACGGCGGCGAGGTGATCCGAGAGAAGGGCTGCCGCATTGCGTATGTGGGGCAGGAGGTGCCGGTATCCGACGCCACGCTTTCCGGCGGACAGCTTAAGCGGCGGCAGATTGAGGCGGCGCTTCTCGAAAAGCCGGATCTCCTCCTTCTGGACGAGCCCACCAACCACCTCGACATCGAGACGATCGAATGGCTCGAACGCTCCATCAGGCGCATGCACGCGGCGGTGCTTTTTGTGACGCACGACCGCGCGTTCCTGAAACGCGTTGCCACTCGCGTGCTCGACCTGGACCGTGGCGAGCTCGCCGGATGGAACTGCGACTACGCCACGTTCATCAGGCGCAAGGCGGATCTGCTTGCGGACGAAGCCGTGTACTGGGAGCGGAAATCCAAGAAGCTGGCGCAGGAGGAGGCGTGGATCCGGCGCGGCGTGAAGGCGCGCACGACCCGCAACGAAGGCCGCGTGGCCGCGCTCATGGAGCTGCGCCGCGAATTTGCCGCCCGCCGGGGGGCCGTCGGCACGAGCAGCTTCGGCATCGCCGCCGCAGAGACGAGCGGGATGCTGGTGCTGAAGGCGGAGAACGTGAGTTTCGCCTATGATGGCGGTGAAGCCATCGTCAAGGATTTCTCCTGCAAGATTCTGCGCGGCGAACGCATCGGCATCGTAGGCGGCAACGGAAGCGGAAAGACGACACTCCTCAATCTTCTTACGGGACGCCTTGCGCCGACATCCGGCACTGTGACGCCCGGCGCTCGCGTGGAAACGGTCTATCTGGACCAGCTGCGCGGCAGCCTTGACCCGGAGAAGTCCGTCCTTGCGAACATCGCCGAGGACCGGGACGAGGTTCAGGTGGGGGGCGTGCGCAAGCATGTATATTCGTATCTCCAGGACTTCCTTTTTACGCCGCAGCGGGCGCGCACGCCGGTAAAGGCGCTGTCGGGCGGCGAACGCGCCAGGCTTGTCCTCGCCAAGCGGTTCATGGATCCGGGCAATCTGCTCGTGCTCGACGAACCCACCAACGACCTCGACATCGAGACTCTTGAACTGCTTGAGGAGCAGCTGATGTCATATTCGGGCACGCTCCTCCTCGTGAGCCACGACCGTGAGTTCCTTGACCATGTGGTTACAAGTTGCATCGTGCTGACCGGCGGCGGCGAAACGGTGCAGACCGCCGGCGGATATGCCGAAGCCAGGCGCGCCCTCGACTCCGCGCGTGCGCGGCAGGAGGCGGCGGAACGGCGCGATGCCCCGCCTGCCAGGGAGCCGGCTCAGAATGATGCGCCTCCGGTGAAGCGGAAGCTGTCATACAAGGAGCAGCGGGAGCTGGAAGGGCTGCCGGGGCGGATTGAAGCCCTTGAAAAGGAGATTGCGGCGCTGGAAGCCGCTCTTGGCGATCCGTCGCTTTATGCCAGGGAACCGGCGAAGGCGGCGGAGTTCGCGGCGCGCCTGGAGCCTGCGCGCGCGGAGCTGGATGCCGCCGAAACGCGGTGGCTCGAGCTTTCGGAAGTGTGACACTCGATCCATGGCGAATAGGGATTGGGTGTTATGCTATAATACTGGACATGAACAATGCCAGTAAACTATTTGTGTCTATCGCGTCGCTTGCCGTGGGTGGCGTGGCGGCGGTCTGCCATGGTGCCGATGGGCGCCAGTGCGAACGGGGAGGGTTCACTTTCGACTTCGGGGCGATATCAAACGCCCGTTTTGGAGGGGTGTCCTCCGTCGGCAATCTTGCGGAGGGCCTGGATGGCTGGAAGAGCGGCTACGGCTATCTGCACAATGCGAAAGTGCCGGCAAGCGATCCTCGCAGAAGGGAGATCAAGAAAGGGATTGAATGGCGCAGGGAGGGGTCTGAACTGGTCGTCGGGAAGAGTGCGAAACTGGTGGATATCTGCGGGAACGCCAAGATGGCGGAATGTGTATCTGGCGGCTGGTCGCGCACGGTCGCCCTGCCGGACGTGTCTGGAGGCGTGTACCGCCTGTCGTTCAAGTACCGCATGAGGCACGACGTAGGGGAGTTCGGCGGGGTGCTGTTCACTCCGCGGCTTGCGAAGAGCGTGGTCGGAACGGCCAACGCCAAGGAGCCGGGGATGACCGTATACCATCTGCCGAATCTCTGGAGCGAGGACGGCATGTGGTCTAAGGATATCCGTGTGCCGCCGATGTGCGACCGCATCGAAATCATAATGCGCATCGACGGGATAGGCGAGCTGCGCTTCTCGGATTTCGCCCTCACGAGGCGTGAGGCCGACACGCCTGTCACGGTGCAGTTCGCGCCCGCCGCCTATCTTGACGGGACGTTCGCCTTTTCGTCCGGGCAGTGCGGCATGATGTGCGTGCAGTGGCAGCGCAACGACGATGCCGTCTATGCCGCCGGCACGTTCGAGCATGAGCTTACGCTCCCGAAGGGGTATGCGCTCGTGGAGGCGGTGATGGCCGAGACTAACGACGTTGCGGCCACGGCGCTGGCGGATGGCTCCGTCCGCTACCGCATGAAGGCGAACCTCTATGCCGGCGGAGTGCCGCCCGCCGAATTTTCCGGATGGTCTCCGCTGTCGATGCTGGTGAGGGCCGATGCCGGAGCGCCTCGCGGCACGGCGACTTTCGCCACATTCTGCAAGGGGCGGCAAGTCTCAAACGTCGCCAAGGTCGAGGTGTTCACCATGCCGGAGATCAAAGCTCCTCAGCCGAAACGCTTTGGCCTGGGGTTCTATCCGGGCGGGCCGTCGTGCGCGTTCCGCACCCGCGCGGCGCAGGAGGGGTTCGCCGATCTGTTCACGGCGGCGGGCTCTACATGGGTTACGCACATGCGCGCGAACCGCGACGTGTATGCGATGTGGCGCGCGAAAGGCATACGCTGCATAACGCCGGAGTGGTACCTGTGCGCTAACGGGTTCAGGGTGGGCGACGGCAAGGGGCGTCCCGAAGACCAGAAGTACGTTACGCAGGCGACGGGCAACATCGACTACGCGCGGGCGACCTGTCCCATCGCGGTGTATGAGGAGAAAAGCTACTTCAGGGACGTGTTCCTGCCGCAGATGAGGAAGTTCCTTGATGGGGCCGACGGACTCTGGGCGAACTGGGAACCGTACTATTTCGGCGGGCGCGGCTGTTTCTGCGACAACTGCTGCCGTGCCTTCGCGGAGTGGATGAAGGTGCCGTACGCCGAGGTGAGGAAAGGGTGGCCGCAGAACCTTAAATGGGGCGAGCGGTACGGCAGGGAAATCCTGAAGTTCCGGTCATGGCAGCATGGCCGGCTCGTGAAGACAATCAACCGTCACGTGGTTGAGGCTACGGGCGGCGAACGCTCCGTCGGATTTATACCGGGAATCTCCTGGTGCGAGATGTCATCCGGATGGCGGCCCAACAACCTGGCGGCGGAGGTGCAGGCCATAGACTACGCCGGCGCGCTCAGATGGATCGATCCGTGGGGGCCGTACGTGTGGTGGCGCGCCAGTTCGCCGTATCTGGAGCAGCCTGAGGACTTGCTCGGCTACTGGTGCGCGGCGAAGGATGTGCGCGGGCAGGTAAACGCCGACTATATGCCACAGTCCCGCCCGAAGCTGCTGGCGTTTCCGCACGGGATACAGGGCGAGGACGCCCTGTGCCAGCCGGAGGGGATCACGGTTGCGCTGGATGCCTTCTTCTTCAACGGCTGGGAGGCGGCGGTCGTCTATGCGTTTCCGCGCGGCTATGACGCCCGGTGGTGGCAGGCTTTCGCAGATGCCGCCGTCCGGGCGGCAAGATACGAGGATGCGGTGCTGGACGGCAAACGCGTGGACGCCAGTGTCACGCTTCTGCCGGACGCCGGCTATCCCGCGCCTGCAAGGAACATCAAGAGCACGTACCTGTCATGGACGAAGAGCGTTCCGTACTTGCAGTGCGCCGCCTACGATCATGGCGGCCGCCGCATATGCGCGGTGATGAACTTCGCCCACCACGCGACGGCGGGATTTACGCTGAAGACGGCTGGTTTGCCGTCCGGACGGTACCAGGTCGTCTCCGAGGATGGCGTAAAGTGGCCGCGCGAGGGTGTGCGGCGCACGTTTTCTGCGGAAGAGCTGGCGAGTGTAGGCGTGCGCCTTTCGGTAGGTGCCGTGCGAACCAAGGTTTTCGAAATACGTCCGGCGCGGTGAGACGCTGGCAGAAGGGTGATTGAGGGTGCCCGACCCATGATTGCAAGTAGTACTGCATACGACATTACATGGTACTGCATATGAGAATAAGTGGTACTGAATACCATCACAAGTAGTACCATCTACGATGATTTACAGTACAGCATATGATTGCAGCCCGTACAGGATAATTTGAGGTGTGGTACGACTTGCGATATACTTTCGGGCACCTTGAGT
>CAMPAA010000069.1 GCA_946631345.1 uncultured Verrucomicrobiota bacterium | reverse complement strand
AGTACTTGACGCGCCCGCGCGCGCGTACGCGTACGCGAAGGGAGGTGCGGCATGAGGTACGGAAGCGTTGAGGCGCTTGTGCGGTGGCTCGACCGCGAGGAGAACGCCGCCGCGCGTGAGCGCCGGTACCGGAAGTGGATGCGCGGCAAGGCGAAACCCATGAGGCGCTTCGTGAGCGTGGCGAGGCGCGTCGTGATGGACGAGCCGGGCCCCGAAAATTTGCACGCGAAAAAAATCATGGAACGCCTGAAAATAAAGCGTGCGATGTACTTCCGGCTGCTCGAAAGAGTAGACAAAAACACCGTTTGAGGGGCATAGGGTGGAGGGGGGCGATGCGATTGCGGAGAGGTTCCGCAGCGACAGTCGCCCCCCGCCGTCCTTGGTGGCGGCACGCCATCCGTGGGGGTGAGGCGGCGCTACCCGTAGGGGTAAGGCGGAGCTACCCGTGGGGGTAACCGAAAGCTACCCGTGGGGGTAAGGCGACGCTACCCGTAGGGGTGGGGCGGCGCTACCCGTGGGGGTAAGGCGACGCTACCCGTGGGGGTAAGGCGAAACCGCCCCCACGGGGGAACGGTTACCCTACACGGAGCAAACGGTTTCCTTGCGTGGGTGCGTGGGGGGAATGCGGCGCGATGGGGGGCAACGTGACCGGCAGAAATACGGTTGAAAAAACGAAAGAATATGGTATCATTAGAGGCTGTTTTTTGAAAGGCGGTGGTAATGGAGCGAAGCAAGGTCTGGTTTTCGGTTGCGATAATGGCGGTGTTAGCGCCTTTGGCTGCGTTTTCTGCGCACGCTGATGCGCTTCGGTGTGCCACGCTGTCGGCAAGCGATGGGATCGATGTTCGGCGCGATGGCTTGAGATGCCTTGAGACTGGGCGCAATCCGCGGTCTATTGAGTGGGAGGGATGGACTTGCGTAAATTACTGTAACCGGCAGAGCATCGAACCTGGGAGGATTGTCGATGGAGTGAAGTCGCTCTACGTCGGAGGCCCTACAGGAAAGTGCGATACGGCCTGGCGCGCACTGTCGCCGCGCATCGCAGTGCCGAGCGGGGCCGGCAGATGCTTCCTTTCGTTTGACATCGAGTCCCACTGCGCGCTCCCGGAGACGGACGGGAAGGTCGCCGGGTGGAACAACCTTTTCTTCTGGTACGGCTCCAACGGCGCAGCGCTGGGGATGGATTCGATGCGCTACTCTACTGACAAGGCGGGGATTGCCCACATCCGCACCTCGGCGGCGGTTCCGAAGGGCGCGGAGCATGTAGCCGTCCAGTTCGGGCTGGACAAACCGGATGTAGGCGCAGGAGAGCGCATGGTGTTCAGGAACCTCATGATTTCATTCTCGGATGGCGTTCCGGCGTATGTGAACGAGGGGCGGTATGCGTCCGCAATCCATGAAGGCGGACTTATTTCATGGTTGGCGGATACGCCATCAGGAACGGCAGTGCGATTCCGCGTCCGAGGTGGCGCGGACGCAAAAGCGGTGCTGTCGGGCAGGTTCGCAGGGCCTGACGGAACTCCGGATACGTTCTACGGCAAGCCGTTCGATGCGCAGTTCCCGTATGTGCAGTACGAAGTTCAGCTGATCTCGGCCAGCGGAAAAACGCCATGCCTGAGGAGCGTTCGCGTCGGAAAGGTCGAGGACCGCAACTGGATTCCGCTTCCGGACAGGATAGCGCCGCGGGTCACGGTCGCAAGCGAAACCCCTACCGCCAACCGCGCGGTGCGTCTGCGCCTCAAGGTGGCCGACGAATCGTGTGTGGACTGGAGGTCGGTCAAGGTCGCGGTAGATGGCAAGGACATTACGGCGGGATTCGCGCGTGAAGGGGATGTGCTTGTCCAGACCGGAGGCTCGGCGCCTGCCTGGAAGGATGGGCTTCACTCGATAGTTGCGGTCGCCGCCGACATGCATGGGAACGCCGCCACAAACAAGCTCGCCTTTTTCATAGGCGCAAAGCCTGATGTCCCGGAAGTGTCCTTGCGCGATGACGGGATGGTGCTCGTAGGCGGCGAGCCGTTCTTTCCGATCGGGGCGTATGGCGTTTGCCGGCGCGAGTTCAACGGGATGGATCTTGATGTGGCGTTTGAGGGCCTCAAGGCGGCAGGGTTCAACTTCGCGCACACATACGGGGATTCCTACGACCCGGAGTTCCTCTCCGCCGCCCGCAAGCACGGCTTCAAGCTCTGGGTTGGCGGGCGAAGCCTTAACCGCAACTTCCTCGAAACAGGGCGCGGAAACCCCGACATCCTCGCCTGGTACATCGGCGACGACACCAGCGCCAATACGAAGCCAGAGGCGCTGCGCGCCTACCACGACAGCTTGAAGGCGGTCGATCCATGCCGCCTAACGTGCCATGCCGACGTGATATTCTCCGACAGGAGCATATCGAACTTTGCTCCGTACGTGACCGGCGCGGACGTGTTCATGCCTGAGATATATCCCGTGCTCGGGGCGGAAGGCGATCCGCGCGACGAGATATGCGTGGCTGTCACGATACGCGACATGAAGGGCGTATACCGGGAGATGCGCGACTTTGGCGATGGCAGGACAAGGGCCGTCTGGCCGATACTCCAGTGGTTCAAGGGCTGGACCGGGTGGCTGCATTTCCCGACAAGGGCGCAGCTTTTCGCCACAAGCTTCGCGGCCATCGCAAACGGAGCAAACGGCATAACCTGGTACACGTACGGCGGCTTTTACGACAGGAAGCGCAAGACGCACAACGAGGGCATGACGTCCGCCCCCGACCGCTGGCGTGACATGGGCGAGCTTGCGACATGGCTGAAGGAGCTTTCTCCGGTTCTGCTTGCGCGCGGTTCCGCGCATCCAGCCGCCGAAATCGTGTCCGGCCCTGAGTTCAACGGACTTGGCGGGCCCACGGTGACGACTCTCCTCAAGCGGCATGGCGGCAAGGCGTACCTTATCGCCGTGAATGCGACCACCGGAAAGGTGCGCGCACGGTTCCGGCTGAACGGGGTCGGCGCAGTTGCCGAAGCCATGCGCGAGAACCGGAAGATCAAGTGTGCGGGCGGCGTGCTTGAAGATGATTTCGGGCCGATAGCCGTGCATGTATACAGGCTGGAGGACAAGGCGGCGATCCAATGAAGAACGGTATGGAAGGAGTGTAGCAGTGAAAGGCGGAAAAGCAGCGGTTGCGGTTTGCGTGGCATTGAGCGTGGCGTCATTTTGGCTTGGCGCCTGCGCGGCATGGGAGCCGGGTGAGCCTGTGACCACCTACTTCGGAGGGCCGGGGTGCTTCTGGCGCAAGGAGAGGATCAACGACTTCTGGGCGAAGCAGCTGAAGGATGGCGGATTCAACACCGTATGGGCAAAGACGCCGGAAGAACTGGATGTGGCAGCGAAATACGGCCTTCGCGCAATATACAAGGTGGAGGTGAGCGACCCGTTGGACAGGAATCGGCTCTCTGAGCGCGTGAACCGCGTGAAGAGACACCCTGCGCTCTATCTCTACGAACTGTGCGACGAGCCTACGGCAGGAAAGTTTGCCGCGCTCGGGCGCGAAAAGGAGTTCATCGGCAGCCTCGATCCAGACCATGCCGTGTGGGTGAACCTGCTGCCGACTTATGCAAACCACAAGCAGCTTGGAGTTGGCGGAGCCGATAGGCTGATGGGAATGGGCGCGGAACGCATCAGCGCGTACTGGGAGCACGTCAGGTTGTTCTGCGAACTGTTCCAGCCGGAGCTCATAACCTACGACCACTACCACTTCAAGGTAAGGGGCGACGGAAACCACTATTTCCTCAACCTCGGCATAATCCGCCAGAACGCCTCTGCGCGCAAGGTGCCGTTCTGGAACGGGCTGCAGTCGTGCACATGGGTCGTTGGCGATCTCGCATCCCCGGCATCGCCGCGCATCCCAGATGCGGACGAAATGCGCTTCCTCGTCCATACTACGGCGGCGTATGGAGCGCACGGCCACTACTGGTACGTCTACAGCGGCAACAAGGACCATCGCGGCGCTATCGTGGAGGAAGACGGCTCCACGGGCTGGAAGTACGAGGCCGTGAAGAAGCTAAACCGCGAATTCATCGCTTTTTCGTCCGTGCTGAGCAGGTTGGACTTCAAAGGCGCATACAGCTTCGGTATGCACCCGGTCGGCACCACGCCGTGTTCCGAGCAGGCGCTTATTTCCATCTCTCCGGAGCTGCCGCACTCCGAAGTCGGAGAGAATCAGCGGCTTGTCGATACGGTTCTCGTCACACGGTTTGCGTCGCAGGATGGAACAGCGTATCTGATGGTAGTGAACTGCGACTACCGCAAGGACCGCACGATCCATGCGACGGTACGGACCTCGGCGGAACTTTTCGACACGGCGACGCGTGCGTGGTCCGGCATCGGCAAGGAGTTTGACCTTCCGCTTGTTCGCGGTGGCGGCGCAATTCTGCGGCTTGCCGCTCGGTAGATGGATTTGACGTTTTAACCCAACACCCCAAATCAAAGAAAGGAACAGGTGCCAAGATGAGCAGACTTGACAGAAGAGTTGTACGGCGCGACTTGCCGAAAGCCGCAATCATTGCCTGTGCATTATCGGTTTCGCTGTCGGCTTCGGCGGGCACGCTTGGCGCGCTATCCGCCAGCCATTACGTGCGGAACGGACTGGTTCTCCATTTCGATGGCCTGGAGAACGTCGGCGCAGGATTGGCGCATAACGATGCCGCAACCGTGTGGAAGGATCTGTCTCCGAGCGGGAATGATGTGTCGTTCGAGGCGACTTCGACTACCGTCGCGACCGATGGGCAAAGCGGATGGGCCGCAAGCGGCTACTACTTCAACGGAAATGCGTACGGCATAACTGAATCGGAGATGAACATAGCGCCAGAGCGCATGGCTACGGTGCAGACCGTCACCACGTTCGTGCCTGCGGAGCAGAAGCGTTCATGGCCCGCGCCGTTTGGCACAAGCGACGATTTCTGCAATCTTTATACGTACAACACGGGCCCAAATCTGCAGTTCAAGATCCTGAACGTTTCTGGAAATGCCACGGTGTCCCCATGGGAGGGCAGATACGCATCGGCGGTGATGAATCAAGGCAACAAATATGTGTTTCAGACTGCGCTTCCGGGCAAGTCGCTCACCGCCGGCTCCTCAACCGTGAACGTGGGCGACAGGTACTGGCGGATAGGAGCCGCAGGAAAAGGCGCTAATGATACGGCACAGCGAGCCATGGTTGGCACAGTGCATGCGGTGCGCGCCTATAGCCGGATACTTACGGATGATGAGTTCGCATGGAACCGCGTCATCGACGACTACCGTTTCTTTGGAATAGCAACAAACTGCCTGCCTACGAACGCGGTGGTGGTGGCGTCGGCGCTTGAGGGATTGGAGGGCCGTGAACCTAATGGCATGTACATGCCATCGGAGTGGACCTTCACAATGGACGACACGTCTTCCACCAACATGGTCGCCAACAAGGGCTATTCATTCGCGGGATATGTCCTGGAGACGTGGGATGCGGCGGCGGGAGAGTGGACAAATCCTGTCACGAATCTGACGGATTCAACGTGGACGAGCCCATCCGGCGCTGAATCGTGGGCGAGCCGCAGAATCACGTGGATCTGGAAGGTCGTTCGCGGCATAACCGCCTTGCCTGATGTGGATGATTACGTTCAGGAAGGGCTTGTGCTGCATCTTGATGGTTTGCGCAACTCCGGTGCAGATGCGCCACACGATGCTTCAGCGACATCATGGGTCGATCTTGCCGGCGGCAAGACCGCTGCATTCATCCATTCCGAGGAGGATTCGAGCGCATGGACTGATGACGGCTACTTTTTCGGCGGCAGGAGCCTTGCCCAGATGGATTCGGCAATCACGCTGTTCACGACCGTGACGGTGCAGGTGGCGTGCAATGTCGATGTTTCCGTTCAGCAGGATTCCACGCCACGTCTCATGGGCACGTTTACAACAGGCGACTGGCTCGCGCTGTACTGGATGACTGCAAACGGGCTGTTGCGTTTCAAGGTGGGCGACTACATCGCCGGCGAGATGACCACATGGAACGGTTCGTACTTGACCGGAATGTGCACGGGCGAGAAGCGCGCGTTTTTCGATGCCGCCGTGCCGTCGGCCCGCTATGACTTCTCCAGGTCGGTCGGCGGCTCCAGGATCGTTACAGTAGGCGGCGCTCGCGGAAACACGCAAACGCCATACGCCAACTGCTATCTGATAGGCGAGGTCAAGAACCTGCGTATCTACGACCGTGCGCTGACCGATGAAGAGCTGGAGACCAACCGGGCGATCGATGAGGCAAGGCGCGGACGTTTGCCGAATGTTGAGGTGGCGGCATCTCAGTACGGTGAGTCGGTTGAGGCGTCTGGCCTGTACGAGGTGACCGGCGCATGGACGTTTTCGGCAACCAATGTTGTGGACGGCTCAGGCGCTATGCGCACTGTCATAGGTTACACCATTGAGACTGCTCAGGGCGGCAAGTGGAGCACCCCGGAGCGGTTCAGCGGCTCAACATACACATACATAGCAGGTGAATCGCCGTCGCAGGTGCGCATAAAATGGAAAACCGGGAATGGGTTGCGCGTCATAATCAGGTGATGGAATGTCTCTTATCATACCAGGGCGTCAGTACATGAAGATTGCATTTGCGATAGATTCGTTCAAGGGGAGCCTCAGCTCGATGGAGGCGGGCAACGCCGCCGCAGAGGGGGCTCGCCGCGTGTTTCCCCGTGCGGAATGCGTGGTGCGTCCGCTCGCAGACGGCGGCGAGGGTACCGTAGAGGCGCTTGCGGCCGGTCTTGGCGGAGAGTTGCGTACGGTATCTGTTGTGGGGCCCGTCGGCCGTCCAACGGTCGCCACATATGGCGTTGTCGGAGAGACGGCGGTCATGGAGATGGCGCAGGCCGCCGGCATCACGCTGGTTTCGGGCGCGGAGAGGAATCCGCTCCATACCACCACGTTCGGCGTCGGCGAGATGATTCGCGATGCCATCGCGCGTGGCTGCCGGCGCTTCATCGTGGGCATCGGCGGAAGCGCCACGAACGATGGTGGCGCAGGGATGCTTCAGGCGCTTGGGTTCCGCCTTCTTGATGCCGCCGGGCGAGACATACCGCGCGGTGGCGCCGGGTTGGCGTCGCTTGCGGCCATAGACAGGAGCGCGGCGCTTCCGTCGCTTGCCGGATGCGAATTCCGCGTGGCGTGCGACGTGACGAACCCGCTTTGCGGAGAGCGCGGAGCCAGCGCGGTGTTCGGCCCGCAGAAGGGTGCTTCGCCGGAGATGGTCGCTACGCTTGATGCGGCGCTCTCGCACTTCGCCTCGGTCTCCGGCGGCGATCCGCACTTTCCGGGCGCAGGCGCGGCGGGCGGCCTCGGCTTCGCGTTCCGCACATTCCTTGGCGGCGAGCTGAAGAGCGGCGTGGAGATCGTGCTTGACGAGACGCACCTTGCGGACGCGCTTGGAGATGCCGATATCGTGGTCACCGGCGAAGGACGCCTTGACGCGCAGACTGTCATGGGCAAGGCTCCGATCGGCGTGGCGCGCCTTGCGAAGAGGTTCGGCAGGAAGGTGATCGCGTTCTCGGGATGCGTCTCGCCCGACGCCGGAGTGGTGAACGAACATGGCATAGACGCGTTCTTCCCGATACTGCGGCAGGTGACCACGCTTGACGAGGCGCTCGATAAAGACATGGCGGCGGCCAATCTCGCCGCAACTGCGGAGCAGGTGTTCAGATGTTTTCGACTTGGGGCGCACTGATAGGCCTTGCGGTGGCGATCACCCTGATCGTTCGGAAGGCGACTCCGGCGTATGCGCTGGTGCTTGGAGCGCTGCTCGGCGGTCTTCTGGGCGGCGGCAGTCTGCCGGAGACGGTCTCTGCGATGATCGGTGGCGCGCAGTCGATGATGCCGAGCGTGCTGCGAATCCTCACGTCCGGCGTCCTTGCCGGCGCGCTCGTAAAGACAGGTAGCGCCGAGAAGATGGCGGACGCCATAATCGGTGCGTTGGGAGCCCGCTTCGCGCTTGCGGCGATCGCGATCTCTGCGATGGTCGTCACGGCGGTGGGGGTGTTTGTGGATATTGCCGTGATTACGGTCGCTCCGGTGGCGCTCGCAGTTGGCAGGAGGGCCGCGATCCCTGTCCCGGCGCTGCTTCTGGCGATGGTTGGCGGCGGCAAGGCTGGGAACGTGATCTCGCCGAACCCTAACACCATAGCGGCGGCGGATGCGTTTGGAGTCGATCTCACCTCGCTCATGATGAAGAACATTGTGCCTGCGCTCTGCGCCCTTGCGGTCACGGTGCTGCTCTCGTCACTGCTCGCGAAGCGCCGGCTCATCTCCGGAACGCCGCCGCAGTCCGCCGATGTCGCGGATGTTGCGGCATCGCGTCCTGCTCTTTGGGCGGCTGTCGTGGGGCCGCTCGTGGTTGTGGCGCTGCTGGCGCTCAGGCCCCTATGCGGTATTGCGGTCGATCCGCTCGTGGCTCTGCCTGCGGGCGGGCTCGCCGCTATAGCGGCCTGCGGCCGGTGGCGGCATACTGCGGCATACTGCGAATACGGGCTTTCGAAGGTGGTTGGCGTATCCATCCTTCTCGTTGGCACCGGCGCGGTCGCGGGGATTGTCAAGAATTCCGGCCTCAACGCCGACATGATAGCGATGCTGAACGCCTGCCATCTGCCGGCAGCCGCGCTTGCGCCGCTGTCGAGCGTGCTGCTCTCCGGCGCTACCGCATCCACGACGGCAGGCGTGACTATCGCCGCGCAGACGTTCTCAGGCACGCTGCTGCAGGCGGGGGTGCCGGCGCTGTCGGCGGCGGCGATGCTGCATGCCGGCGGCACGATCTTCGACGCGCTCCCGCACGGCAGCTTCTTCCATGCAACGGCCGGCGCCGTTGGCATGGGTGTGAAGGATCGGCTGAAGCTCTTCCCGTTCGGCACGCTCGTCGGTGCGACTTCCACCATCGTGTCGGTCATAGTTTATGTCTGCTTTTCGTGAGGTTCCCATGATAGACAGTGCTGCAAGGAATATGCTCGTAAGGTGTGCGGCCCGCTATGAAACGGCGGCGTTTCTTGATGGCGATCCGTCCTGGTTCATGCATCAGGTGAAGGGGACGGCGAACCAGGAGGCTACGGCGTTCGTCGCCGCGTCCCTGAGCTTCGGAAGCCGCAAGCAGTTCATGCCGAAGATTCAGCACCTCCTAGACTGCGCGGACGGCGACATGGATCGCTGGGTGCGTTCCGGACGCTTCGGGAGCCGGATGAAATGCGGGTGCGGCGACTGCTTCTACCGCTTCTTCACGGTGGGGAAGATGCACGAGTTCCTTTCGTCGTACCGCAGACTGCTTGCCGAACACGGCACGCTCGGCGGGTATGTGCGCAAGAGCGCCGCGGGAGACGGGTTTGCCGCCGTGAAGGCGATATGCGCCTGGTTCGCGGAGCATGGTTCCGGCGGCGTTGTGCCGCATGACGCACAGTCGGCCTGCAAGAGAGTGTGCATGTTCCTGCGCTGGATGGTGAGGAGCGGCTCGCCGGTTGACCTGGGGCTGTGGGCGGACGCGATAGACCGCCGTACGCTCGTGATGCCGCTTGATGCGCATGTCATAAGGCAGTCGGTGCGGCTTGGACTCCTGCCGAGCGCAAACGCCTCGATGAACGCCGCCCGCCGGCTCACCGCTGCGCTTGCCGAGGTGTTCCCCGGCGACCCCCTGCGCGGCGACTTCGCGCTCTTCGGATATGGCGTGAGCAGCAAGGGCGCCTCGCGCTGAACGCCAACCGCAAGCCGTGTGCGCTCCTTTAACGGGGCGGGCTTTTTTGGTATAATACGCGCCATATTATGAGAGATATTCTGCTCGTTCTCGTGACGGTACTTGGCGGTCTCGGCGTGTTTCTGCTTGGAATGAAGCATCTTTCCGAGGGGCTTCAGGCTGTTGCCGGGCAGGAGCTTAGGCGGTTCATGTCGCTGGCTACCACGCATCGCGCCGCCGGGGTTGGCACAGGCATAGTCTCCACCATCCTTGTCCAGTCCTCGTCCATCATAACGGTGATGCTGGTGGGGTTCGTATCCTCCGGCCTGATGACGCTCCGTCAGGCGATAAACGTCATCATCGGCGCGAACATAGGCACGACGGCGACGGTGTGGATCGTCGCATTCGCGCCTGATCCGCAGGTGCTTGGCCTTATCGGGCTTGGCCTGGGCGGAATGCTGTACTTCTTCCTGCGCGGCGAACGGATCCACAACATTGGCTTGGCGATTCTTGGGCTTGGCCTGGTGTTCCTCGGCATGTATTTCATGGCGAAAGGGGTTATGCCAATAAGGCAGAACCCTGACATCCAGGCGGCGTTCACCCGGATGGGGGCTACCACGCTCGGCGGCGTTGCGCTTGTGGCGCTGCTGGCGGCGCTTTTCACTGCGGTTATCCAGAGTTCAGCCGCATCCATCGCAATAGGCATGACGCTTGCGACGCAGCAGCTGATAACCTATGAGATGGCTATCGCCGTCCTGTTCGGCGCGAATATCGGCACGACGATGACAGCATGGCTGGCCGCCATTGGCGGGGCTGCCTCGGCAAAGCGCACGGCGCTTGCGCACACGCTTTCCAACGTGATCGGGTCGGCTGTGTTTCTGCCATTCGTGCTTCCCGTATTCGTGCCGATGGGGCAGGCGCTGTTCCCGAACTGGAACGCCGTGACGGAGACGGCGAAAGGGCCGCTGCTGCTCGGCGTGATGGCCCCTATCGCGGTTACGGACACGGTCTTTTCGGTGCTGCGCGGGCTGCTCTTCTTCCCGTTTGTCAAGCCGTTTGCGGCGCTGGTGGAACGCATAGTGCCGCAGAAGGAGGAGGAGAAGCCGCACCTCTCGGTGCTGAAGGCGGGCGTGAAGCTTTCGCCGGTCATCGCCTGCGACCAGGCCCTGCTGGAGATACAGTTCATGCGGGAGTCGAACCTTGACCTGCTCAGGTGCGCGAGGCAGGTGCTCGCCGGCGAGTCGGACGAGTCCGTCGAGAACCATATCGTCCACCGCGAGGACATCCTCGACAACGTGCAGCGCGAGGTCACGGAGTTCCTGAGCAGCATCATGACGAAGCGCCTGCCGCAGGATGTGGCGGAGCGCGCGCGGAGGCTGCTGCGCCTCACCGACGAACTGGAGTCAGTCTCGGACGAGGCGGCGCAGATACTCAAGGTGATGAAGCGTCTGCGCAAGCAGGGCCAGCGCATCTCCGATGTTTCCGCGGCGTTGCTCCTGCAGGTGCACGACCGGGTGTATGCCTTCGCCGCCAAGGTCACGCCGTGGGTGCGGTCGCCGCGTCCCGCAATCGACATAGAGGCCGTGCAGGGCGAGTCGAAGGACATTCACGAGTACATACGCGAATGCCGGCGCACGCAGCTGGGGCGCATCGGGCCCGACGACCCTGATTCGCCGCTTCGCGTGCTTGGCGAGCTCGACATCATCAACGCCTACGAGCGGGTGCGCGCGTACTACCTCAACATAGCCGAGACGCTGGCCGGCGGCAAGCCGCCAGTCAGGTGACGTGCGGTAGCCGTGGCGCTGCAAACAGTGCGCGACATATGCTATAATGGCAGACCATGCAGATTGAAGACAAAATTGCCGACCTTATACGGAAGACTACGAGCAGCCTGCCGCCGGATGCGATGCGGGCGCTCAAGGATGCCGCCCGGCGAGAGGCGAAAGGTTCCTCCGCGCGCATGGTGCTTGATACGCTCGTGCGCAACGCCGCGCTCGCCGCCCGCAACGGCACGCCCATGTGCCAGGATACCGGCACGCTCACCTTTTTCGTGGACGAGCGTCTTCGGCATGCCGTCACGCCGTCTGTGGTGGGGCGCGCAGTCGCCAAGGCGACGGAGCGAGGCTGGCTGAGGCGGAACACGATAGACCCGGTGTCTGGAAGATCGATCGACACCAACGTGTGCGCCGGCGCGCCCGTGGTGCACTATGCGGCGGCGAAGGGCGCAAGGCCTTCGGTAACCCTTCTGATGAAGGGCGGCGGCTCCGAGAACATGAGCCGCCAGTATTCGCTGCCGGATGCGTCGCTTGGCGCCGGGAGGGATCTTGAGGGAGTGCGCAGATGCCTGCTGGACGCCGTCCACAAGGCTCAGGGATACGGCTGCGCGCCCGGCATACTTGGAGTGTGCATCGGCGGGGACCGCGCATGCGGCTATGAGGAGGCGAAGATGCAGCTTCTGCGCCGTCTCGACGACCGCAACCGCTGCGCCGAGCTTGCGCGGCTTGAGGAACGGGTTTTCAAGGAGGCGAACGCGCTTGGCATAGGGCCGATGGGCCTTGGCGGGCGCACCACGCTGCTCGGGGTCAAGATCGGCAGCCGCCCGCGCGTGCCCGCGAGCTTCTTCGTGACCGTTGCGTACCTGTGCTGGGCGGCGCGGCGGCGGACGGTGCGTATCGACATGGAGGACTGCCGATGAAGAGGCTTGCATATCCTTTCCGCGAGAGCGAGGTGCGTGCGCTGAATGCCGGCGACGCAGTGCTGGTGTCGGGCATGGTGTTCACCGGCCGCGACAGGTTCCACAAGCATTTCGCGGACGGCGGGCGACTGCCTGTCGATTTCCGCGATGGCGCACTGTTCCACTGCGGCCCGGTCGTGGTGCGCGAGGGCGGCGGATGGCGCGTGGTGGCCGCAGGCCCCACGACGAGCGTGCGCGAAAACCCCTACGAGCCGGCGTTCATCCGCGCAAGCGGGGTGAGGCTGGTGATAGGCAAGGGCGGAATGGACTCCGCGACGCTGGAGGCGTGCGGGGAATGCGGATGCGCATATCTGCAGGCGGTGGGCGGTGCGGCGGCCCTCACGGCGGCATGCGTGAGGCGCGTGCGCGGAGTGCATTTCCTGGAGGAATGGGGGGCGGCCGAGGCGTGCTGGGAGTTCGAGATGGAGGACTTTCCGTGCGTGGTCGGGCTGGACGCCCACGGCGCTTCGCTGTTCGCGGCGGTGGCGGAAGCTTCAGCGAGGGCGCTTGCGCGCTTGCGCTGAAGGCCGAAAACTGCTATACTACGCGCAATGTTTCTTTTGGGAATCGAAGGAGGTAAAGGTGAACCCAATCCAGTCGGTGGTTGATTTGCAGGATGTTGACGGGCGCATTCGCGAACTTGAGCGCGAGGCGAAGGATCTTCCCCGGCGCAAGGCCCAGGAATCGGCGCGGCTGAAGGCGGTCAATTCCAGCCTTGACGTCGCGAAGAACCAGCTGGCTGCGGCGCAGCAGCGCGTTGCGGAGTCCGAGTCCGAGGCGACGGCGGCGAAGGACAGGGTGCGCGAGCTGAAGATACTGCAGGCGTCGGCATCGTCCAACAAGGAGTTTCAGCAGCTGTCGATAGCAATCGAAGGGCTTGAGCACGAGGCTGAGGAGGCTGATGCGCGCGGATACGCGATGATGGACGAGATACCGAGGCTGGAGCGTGCCGTCAAGGAGGCCGAGGCGAAGTCCAGCGGGGAGCTTGGAGGCGTGAACGAGTTCTGCGCCGAGCTTGACGCCCGCCTTGCGGAAGTCAAGGCTGAGCTTGACCGTCTGGCGGTGGAGCGCGCGGAGAAGGCGAAGCTCGTGAACCCGCGCACGCTTCTCTACTACGAGCGCCTGCGCACGAAGCGCTGGCCCGTGGCCGTCCCGTTGAGCGCCGATTCCGTGTGCGAGGGGTGCCACCTTGTGGTGCCGCCGTCCACAGAGCAGATGGTGGAGCACAAGATGGAGCTGGTGGCGTGCACTAACTGCGGCCGCATGCTCTATCGCGATCTTTGATTTTCGGCGGTTCCGCGCGAGTGACCGGTCGCATCCGCAAGGATGAGGAAAGTCCGGACTCCGCAGGGCAGAGGTTCCGCCTGTCAAGGGCGGAAGGCGCGGGGCAATCCCGCGCGATGGAAAGTGCCACAGAAAACATACCGCCCGCAAGGGCAAGGGTGAAATGGCGGTGCAAGAGACCACCGGCGCGCCTGAAACGACGCGCGCAGGGCAAACCCACCTCGGAGCAAGATCAAATAGGGGATTGAACGGGCTGCCCGTCCGGTTCGGCATCTTCGGGTGCCGGTGAAATCCCGGGTTGATCGCTCAGATGAATGATCGGAGCGCCGCAAGGCGTGAACAGAATCCGGCTTATTCGCCGCGCGGAACCGCCGACTTGCACGACACGAAACGCCGCCTGCGCGGCCCACGAAAGCTCACAAACCCGAAACCTGCGCCAAAACGCGAGGAAACAGCATTTGCGGAGTTCTGGGAGGATGTGCATAACTCTGAGGACTGGGTTGCACACCGCAACGGGT
>CAMPAA010000068.1 GCA_946631345.1 uncultured Verrucomicrobiota bacterium | reverse complement strand
GTTGGTCATGACCATCGCAACGGCGTTGAAGTTGCCGGCGAGCGAGCTCATCGTGGCGGAGAACATCGCCGCGATCACCATGCCGATCATGCCGGTGGGGAGTATCTCGCGGCAGAGCACGGCGTACACGCTGTTGAGCGATTCGTCTGGGATCGGGTTCTGGAGGAACACCTTCGCCGCCATCGCCGGAAAGAAGAATAGCGGCGGCCCAACGAACAGCAGCACGCACACGAGATACGCCATCTTCTTCGCGTCCTTCTCGCTCTTGGTGGCGGCATAGCGCTGGATGAGCGGCCAGTTAGTTGACGAGGTGAGGAACACCAGAAAGAACGCGATGAACATATACATCCAGTCGTACATGCCGCTGGTGAAGTGGAAGAACCCGTCGGGCACGCGTTCGAAGAACACGCTGAACCCGTGCGCCATCCCGGCACCGCCGTCGAGGCTCGCCAGCTTGCCGAGGCAGAGCGGCGGAAGCGCGAACACCACCACCAGTATCACGAGGAACTGTATGAAGTCGCACATCAGCGCCGCCTTCAGCCCACCCATGAAAGTGTATAGGACGATGATGATGCCGGATATGCAGATCGCCCAGAACAGCGGAAAGCCCAGTCCCACGCCCACCACAGTGCCGATGGCGAGCAGCTTGAAGGAATTGTCGAGGAACTGCATCGGCAACCCGAGCCACGCCAGCATCTTGCACATGCGCGGCGTGTAGCGCGTGGCTATGTAGTCGATCGGGCTGGTGGTCGCCGCCCGCCTCCACCGCACCGCGAGGAACCATGCGCCGATCAGAACCGCCGGAACCGACAGCCAGCTCACCGTGACCGGCACCCACCCGTACTTGTAGGCGAGCGCCGAGTACATCACGAACGCAAGAGCCGAAAAGCTGTTCATGTAGAAGCTTATGCCGGAAAGCCACCACGACACGCTGCGGTCGTTGCCGAAGAACTGCTCGGACGACTTTGACTTCCTGCTGTAGTACGCCCCCACGCCGATCATCACTGCGAAGAAAGCGAAGATGACGGCGTAGTCAGCCAGTGCGATGCCCTTCATTTCAGTTGCTCCCCTTGTTTTCCTCGTAGATGCGGGTTATCAGGTCGATCGGCACGCGCGCCGCAGCGCCGTCGATCGGATACGGCGCGCCGCCGGCGAGCGATTCGGCAAACGCTTCGAAGCACGCAAGGTGCCCTGCATACTCCAACTGGTCAGGACGGGACACCCCGTGCCCCGTATCCTCATAGACGTATGTGCCCTTCGTGCCGGTGATCTCCATGCGCTTCGGACGCCCCGGATAGGACGCAGTCGTGGCATAGATCGCCCCCAGCGCTCCGCCCTCAAACCGCAGAACCGCCGCTGCCGTGTCCTCCGTCTCCATCGGATGCGCCAGCGTGGCCGTGAACGACTTCACGTCCTTCACCGGCGGCATAAGCGCCGTAAGCCAGTCGACCATGTGTATGGCCTGGTTGATAAGCGCCCCACCGCCGTCCATGGCCCATGTGCCGTGCCACGTACCGGCGTAGTACGAATCCTCCCGCCACCAGGGCACGTCGATGCGCACAAACGTGATCCTGCCCAGCGATCCGCCATCGACCACCTCGCGCAGCTTGCGGAAATCGTCGGTGAAGCGCGTCTGGAATATGCCGCCAAGCGGCGTGCCTGTCTCGGCGCACGCGGCGATCAGCCTGTCGGCCCGTGCAGACGAGATCGTGAGCGGCTTCTCCACGAGCACGGGCTTGCGGTGCCTCGCCGCCGCCAGCACGGCATCGTCATGTGCGCCGGACGGCGTTGCCACAAGAACCATGCCCACATCTGGCCTTGAGAGGGCCTCGTCGTAGTCGCGGATCAGCGGCACGCCGAACTCCGCCGCGAACTCCTCCCCCTGCCCGGCGATCGGATTGATCGCCGCAACCAGCTTCAGCCTTGAGCTGGCCACTACTGCCTGTGCATGAAAGCGTGCGATAAGCCCTGTTCCTACCAGAGCTACGCCCAACGGTGTTTTCTCGTCCACTTATGTGTCCCCCGTGTTGTTTGAAATTGCCGACAATTTTACCATAACACCCCATTGCATTCAAGCACCGCCTCCGATATCGTACTTTTCGGCTGCATGGACGCAATCATGCAGGGTTGAACTAACACACTCCGCATCCACACCACGTCCGATTCTGGACACATAAAGAGGAAGTCGGCAACGTGGTGTCCTTCATGTTATTTGGCCGCGCATAGCAGGGCGTGAACCAGAACTTCCTCCCCTCAAGTCAAGCGCACCACCAACAAGCGCATCTTCGACGTCACGCGGATGAAGATGTTATTGCGGGTGCTCCCTTCATGGTTCCGCTTTTTCAATATCTCCATTCTTCAACTTCGCGCCGCCTTTTCACGTTCAGGAATCGTGCGATAATACGCATCAATCCATGGCACAAAATCCTTAAATACACGCGTTTCGTACCTGAACGACGGATCAATTGGCAAATCGCGCCATAAAGCACCTATACAATCGGCCAGCAATTGGCCTTGTCGGTATCATACGAATCCTTGAATCCGCAAGGGCGATTTGGTATAATCCACGCAATTTACAACCAAATGGAGTCAACAATGGTCTATTCGACTGAGGTACAGCACCAGTGCCCCCTCATGAAGGGGTGCAATCACGGTCCCGCGCCCATCCCGGAAGAGGGAAAATGGGTGCAGGCGAAGGAAATCAAGGATATCAGCGGCTACACGCACGGCGTGGGCTGGTGTGCCCCGCAGCAGGGCGCATGCAAACTGTCGCTCAACGTCAAGAACGGCGTTATTGAAGAGGCGCTCGTGGAAACGATCGGATGCTCGGGCATGACCCACTCCGCGGCGATGGCCTCCGAGATCCTCGTGGGCAAGACGATTCTCGAGGCGCTCAACACCGACCTCGTGTGCGACGCAATCAACACGGCGATGCGCGAGCTCTTCCTGCAGATCGTGTACGGCCGCACACAGAGCGCGTTCTCCGAGGGCGGACTCGTGGTCGGCGCAGGTCTGGAGGATCTCGGCAAGGGTCTCCGCTCGATGGTCGGCACCATGTACGCCACCAAGGCGAAAGGCCCCCGCTACCTTGAGATGACCGAGGGCTACTGCACGCAGATGGCGCTCAACAAGCAGGGCGAGGTGATCGGCTATGAGTTCGTCTCGCTCGGCAAGATGACCGATTTCATCAAGAAGGGTCTCTCGCCTAACGAGGCGTGGGAGAAGGCGAAGGGCCACTACGGCCAGTTCGAGGGCGCCGCCAAGTACATCGACCCGCGCAAGGACTGAGGAAGGAGAATCCAAAAATGGCTACCAAGAAAAACACCAAGAAGGCCGCATCTGGCGAAAAGCTGTTCGAAGGCTACGAGCGCCGCGAGAAGAAGATCCTCGCGTGCCTCAAGGAGTTCGGGATCAAGTCCATCCCGGAGTGCAAGGAGATCTGCGACAAGGCCGGCATCGACCCCTATAAGATTGTAGAAGAGACCCAGCCTATCTGCTTCGAGAACGCCAAGTGGGCCTACACTGTGGGCGCTGCGATCGCGATCAAGAAGGGTTGCAAGAAGGCCAAGGACGCCGCCGCCGCGATCGGCATCGGTCTGCAGAGCTTCTGCATACCCGGATCGGTCGCCGAGAACCGCAAGGTCGGCCTCGGCCACGGGAACCTCGGCGCAATGCTGCTTGACGACGCTACGGAATGCTTCGCGTTCCTCGCCGGCCACGAATCGTTCGCCGCCGCAGAGGGCGCTATCAAGATCGCCCTCAACGCCAACAAGGTGCGCGGCAGGGACCTGCGCGTGATCCTCAACGGCCTCGGCAAGGACGCCGCCTACATCATCTCCCGCATCAACGGCTTCACCTACGTGAAGACACAGTTCGACTACGCGAAGGAGGAGGTTAAGGTCGTCTCGAAGAAGGCGTTCTCCAAGGGTCCGCGCGCCAACGTGCGCTGCTACGGCGCCGACAACGTGCCGGAGGGCGTCGCGATCATGCGCCTCGAGAACGTGGGCGTATCAATCACCGGCAACTCCACGAACCCCACACGCTTCCAGCATCCTGTGGCCGGCACCTACAAGAAGTGGTGCGTCGAGAACGGCAAGAAATACTTCTCCGTCGCCTCTGGCGGCGGCACCGGCCGCACGCTCCATCCCGACAACATGGCCGCCGGCCCCTCCAGCTACGGCATGACCGATACGATGGGCCGTATGCACTCGGATGCGCAGTTCGCGGGCTCCAGCTCCGTGCCGGCGCACGTCGAGATGATGGGACTCATCGGCATGGGCAACAACCCGATGGTCGGCGCGACGGTCGCCGTGGCGGTCGCCGTTGAGGAGAGCTTCAAGAAGTAAGCCCCTCCGAGACAGGACGAAACGAAGCGGCCCGCCACAACGGCGGGCCGTTTCCATTTCACGATGCAACAATCTGCGTTTCAGAAGCGAATGTTCCAAGCAAGAGTGTCGCCCTGTGGCGAAAAGCCTACGCGCAGCTCTCCGCCCTTCTGCCTGAACGTGCCGCCGTCAGCTGCTTTGCACGCGAATCCCTCCGGCGCCCATACGCGGAGTTCATACGCCTCGCCGGGAACCGTCCTGGAAACGCCAGATAGCGTGCGCGACGCCGCGTCCCACCGCTCCTCCTTCACGTCGAACACCGGGCTTGCCACATGGCGCGAGGTGGATACCAGAACCGGGCGCGACCCGTCGCATTCGCGCATGGACACCACACGGCAGTCGAGCGCAGGCACCGGCAGTGCTATCCTACCGCCCACGGAACCGATGAACCTGCCGTTCCAGAAGTCGAACGCGACATAGAACTTCCGCGGATCAAGACCGGCATAGGCCGCCTCGCAGTCGACAGGCATTGCCTCGTCGCTCCAGTTGCAGAAGGAGAACACGTGATAGCCTCTCTCCGATAGGTGCCAGATGTTCGGCATGGGGTTCTCGAAGAGATCCACCGGGCGCACGTTCAGCGAACCGTGCGGTGCCATCGTGCGCTTGAGGATTTCAAGCCGCTCACCGGAAAGGTTGCCGAGCCAGTCGCTGAAATTGTAGAAAAACCCAGCCACGGACGTCCAGCTGGACATCAGCCGCGCCTTGCCAATTGTGCGGGAGTCGCGCACATATACCGGATCCGGGTCGTTGTACCACACCCGCCCGTTGAAGAAGTAACGGGTTGTAGCCGGCTCCACGCCCAGCAGCCAACGGCGTTCCCACGGCCCGTTGTCTCCGCCCACGCGCATGGCGTCTACAAACCCGTAGCTCGGCCCCATGTGCAGAAGAGACTGCGCCAGGTTGCATCCAAGGATGAACACGTCCTCTCCTGCGGCCTCCTTCAGCGCCTCCATGCCCATGCGGTACGCCTCCACGCCAGTCTTGGTGGGGTCATGGAACCGCTGCCTGCCGTAGTCGCTCGGCGCCAGCCCTTCGCGCCCTCCGGCACCGAGCTGGCAGGCCATCGACGTGCCCATGCCGTCATACTTTATGTACCTGCAGTTCCAGTCGCGGCAGATGCGGCGGGTCACGTCCTTGAGATATTCCAGAGCCTTCGGGTTCGTCATGTCAAGCGAGGTGCCGCACCATCTTGACTCGTAGGGTCTGCCGTCGGCGGTCTTCACGAACAGATCCTGCTTGTCCTTCCACCATTCGCCGCGCCACTCGCCGGACCACGGCATGTACCATATGCCCGGGATGATGCCGTGTGCGGAGAGGTTGTCGAACGTTGCCTTCATGCCGGACGGATAAGGGCCGTCGGCGCGCACTTTCGTGAAGTTCTTCGCCGGTCCATTGAGGTTCGTCTCGCCGTCCTGCCAGTAGTCGTCGATCTGGAAGAAGTCGAAGCCCCACTTCTTGAGGCCGAGCCTCACAGCGGTATCCGCGAACTCGCGCGTGGACTTCTCGTCTCCTCCCCATCCGTACGGCTCTTCGGCGTACCATGTGCAGTAGCCGGCTATCTGCGGCTTCAGCCGGATTGAATGTTCGCGGCGGACTTCGTCCGCATACGCCTCGAGCCCGATGCGGCAGTCGTCGAACATCCCCACCACGAACTTCTCGCCCGGCAGCGCAGCGCCGCCTCTGGCGAGGCAATCGCCGTATTCAAGCGTCGGCATGAGCGCAAGCGCACCTTCGGACGAAGGCTTGGAGGTGACGAGCCCATATGCCTTGAACGAGGTGAGCCATCCCACGACGACGCCGCGCCTGGTCTTCGGCCGGGCGACCGCCATGTACATCACGGAGCCGTCAGTGCGCCCAGGCACTACGGACTGCAGACCGCCGGTGCCCATCGTGCGCAACCCGAACGTATCCCCGAGCAGCTTCGGCTCAAGCGTTATGGACGGGAACGCAAGAGACGTCAGGCGGGAGTCGGCCTGCGGGGTTGCCGGAGTGACGAAGAAATGGGCGAACCGCGAATCGTCCGGCAACGACACCTTGAGGCTTGCGCCGCGCATCAACGCCGGCAGCGAGGCAAACGGCACGGCATCTCCATTGCGGTATATCCGGTATGGCTCCTTGCCCCCGCCGGACACCTTGAGGTGCCGGTTCTCCAAAGTTTCCGCGTAAGCGCTGGACAAAGCGCACAGCGCAAGCGCGCACCTGCATGCCAAACGCCTCAACGGCAGTTCGATTCTCATCTTCAACTTTTCCTTTCAGTTTGACGGCCGACAGCCCTTTATGCGGCACACCGCCGCAAAACGCCGCCAATTATACCACAACTCGAAGGAATCATTCAAACGACACGACCACCATGCGGTGGTCGGATACAAAATCGAGCGGCGCGAGGCGGCGGGAAGCGATGCGGCGGAAGCCCTTGTGGAATACATAATCGAGAGTCGAGTCGGGGTAGCGGGTCGAGCCGGGGTGGGTTCCCCTCTCGGCGGGCGATGCCCCCTCCCAGCTATCCGCAAAGCCGGCAGCCTCCATCACGCAGAACGTGCCCTCGTCCTTGAACTGGGGCTGGAAGCGGTCGGCGTTGAAGTCGCCCGCGATGATCGTCCTCTCCGCCGCCACCTTCGCCGCCGCTTCGAGCACCTGCCGGATGCACGCCAGACGCTTTGCGGCGTTGGCCTTCACATCCTCAATCTTGTATGCTCCGTAGTTGCTTTTTAGGTGCACGCAGAAGCATGCGATCCGCCCTTCCTTGCCTCCGTCCAGCAATGCGTACGCATATCCACGCGGCACGAACTTCCGCCCTGCCTTCCTGGCGTAGCGCCAATCCGCCTCAATCACGGGAAGGTCGGTGACGATCGCCATCTGCTGCCACTGCAAACGGTTGTCGCGGCTGTCGCGGTATGCGGTGGCGACGGCCACGTGGAGATTCCTGTCGCGTATAGCGGATATGAGGTTTGAGCAGGTCTGCGGGTCGCGCAGCTCCTGCAGGAAGAGCACCCTTCCGTCACGCCATCTCCTCAGGTTTGCGCGGATCACGTCCGCAGCGTCACTGACGTTCGCCGCCTCCACGCGCGGCGAGGCCCTGTGCTCCGCGCGACCGGACGGGAACCACTTGAGGTTCCACGTGCCGGCCAGGACGGCAAACGCCAGAAGGCCCTTCAGCATAGGTCGCCTCCGCTACAGGGCCGACAGCGCGTCGCTCATCATCGCCCGCGCGCGCTCGTCGCGCATCTTTGCCGAAGCGGAGCCGAGCACTATCACGATAGCGCGGTTGCCACCGCGCTTGCCGGTGAGCACTACGGAGCTGCCGCCGGCGTCAATGTAGCCTGTCTTCAGCCCGTCCACGGCCTCGGTGCCGTCGGGGTTGATGATCTTGAGCTTGTCCGTGCGCATCACGTTGTTGTGGTTGGTGATCGTCTGGCCGTTGGGCATAGTCCACGTCTTCTTAGAAGTGTACCTGAGCAGCTCCGGATGGCGCAGGACGATCTCGCGGGCGAGCTTCGCCTGGTCCAGGCATGTAGTTGTGTTGAAATCCCTCCACGGATAGTGCCTGCCGGCGTTTGGCGGCAGCCCGTTCGGGTTGTAGTACACAGTGCGGGACATGCCGAGCACCTTTGCCTTCGCGTTCATGCGCGCCACGAACTTGTCGAGCGTGCCGGCGGAATGTTCGGCGAGGGCGACGGCGGCGTCGTTGGCGCTGCGTATCATGAGCGCATAGAGGAGCGTATCGACCGACCACTTCACGGACTGCTTAGTCTTCGTATCGTAGAACCCGATGATGCTCGGCTCCATTCTGAGCGCCATCGGCGTGGCCCCCACCTGGGCATCGAGCCCGTATCGGCCGGCCTTGACGTCCTCCAGCACCAGCAGCGCCGTCATCAACTTCGTGACGCTCGCCTGGCGCGCCGGCTTGTCCGCGCCGTCCGCGAAGAGGATGCGGCCTGTCTTGGCGTCGAGCGCAAGCGCGCCTACGTATGGTTCGCGCCGGTATGGGTTCTGGGCAGCGCAATTGGCCGAGGCCGCCGGTTTCGCCGCCTTGCGTGCGACCGGTTTTGCGGTCGCCAGTGAAGACGGGGTCTTCACGGGGCCCTTCCTGAACGCCGCCTGAACGGATCCGTTCAGCAGCACGGCCGCCGCCAGCGCGGCGACATACGCAAGCCGTATTATCATGTTCTTCCTTTCCTTGTCATACGTAAGAGTGCAGACCTCTGAAGATGCGAGAGAAGTTCACCCACGTGAGCGTGAGGATTATCATCACCGCCCCGAAGCGCAGAAGCCACCGCGCCGCGACCGGCCTGTGCCTGAAATGGAAATACGCGGCGAACGCAAGCCATGTGCCGAGCGACCACATCTCCTTCGGGTCATACTGCCACCAGTCGCCCCAGCATATCTTGCCCCACAGCGCGCCTAGCACGAGCGCGAGCGTCATCAGGAAGAACCCGAACGGGACCAGCCGCACGCCGATGCCGAACGCCGCGAAGATGAGGATCACGTAAGAGACGAGATACGCCCCCACATGCGGCACCAATAGCGGACTCTGCAGCGCAGGCACAAGCTCCTTCGACAGAAGCGCCCGCCCGACGATCCACAGCGGCAGCATAACGACCGCCGTCGCCGCCGCGAACTTCAGCGCCGCGTGCCGCACTGGCTCCACGCCCGCCGCTGCTCCTCCCCTGCACAACAGCGCCGCACCAACGAGCAGCAGCGCGCCGGCGACCGCCGCCAGCGGCAGGAACGGGTCGCGTACCGCTTCCAGCACCGTGTACGACTCCTGCGCCGCGTCGTAGGAGTTCTGGTATATCCACCACCCCTTCCAGCGCATGGGATGGTTCACCGATATCTGCGCATGGACGGCCTCCGGCCTGCGCCCAGCCGCCATCGAGACCACGTGCACGTCGCTCACGTACTGGCGCGGCTTGCCGTCCGGGTACTTCGGCACTGAGAAGCCCTTGAGCGCAAGCACGTCCTCCCCCAGCATCGCGCTCTCACCCGGCCGCAACGAGGACTGCAGGCGCGACGGCATGAACGCCGCCTTGAGCGCAAGCGTCACCGCCGCGAGCAGAAATCCCAGATGCAGAAGATGCTTTGCCATTGCGCGCGGATTATACCACAAGTCCGCCCCTGCGGCGCTCAGCGACCGTTCCCTGCGCGTTCGCGCCCGGCCAGGATGGCGGCCACGCGTTCGGCATCCTCCGGCGTATCCACGCCAACCCCGTCGTCCTCTGTCCGGATCACGGCTATCCTGCCGCCCATCCACAGGGCGCGGAGCTGTTCAAGCTTCTCCGTGCGTTCGAGCGCGCACGGCGGCTCGGCGATGTACCGCTTTAGGAACCCTCCGCGATAGGCGTATATCCCGAGGTGCCGCACGTACAACCCGCCTGCGATATCCGGCTCGCTGTCGCGGTTGCACGGGATAGGGCAGCGCGAGAAGTACAGCGCGCCGTCGTCTCGATCGAGCACAACCTTCACCACGGACTTCGCGGCGAGGTCAGCTGCGGAGCGTATGGGGGTCACGGCCGTCGCCATGTCCCACCTGGAACCCTCGCCCATGCGCGCCACAAGCCTGTCGATCAGAGCCGGATCGATGAGCGGCTCGTCGCCCTGAATGTTCACGAGTATGTCATCGTCGCCGAAGTCGCCGGCGGCGCACGCGATGCGGTCGGTGCCGCTCGGAAGCTCGCTCGGCGTCATCACAGCCTTGCCGCCATACGCCTCCACGGCCTCGACGATGCGGGTGTCGTCCGTCGCCACCAGCACGTCATCAAGGCTCTTCGCCCGCTTCACGGCCTCCACCACCCATGCGACGAGCGGCTTGCCGGCCAGCATCGCCAGCGGCTTTCCCGGAAAACGGCTAGACCCGTACCTGCTCGGAATGATTCCCAGTGTCTTCATGCTACCTGTCATCTCCTTGATTGCTCACTTCTTGACGTTGTACTCCTGCTGCTGGCGCTCTACCGCCTTCAGCGAATCCCCTGCGCCCGCGCCTGCCGCCGACGCCCTGACATCCAGTGCGCCCGGCGTGAAGACCAGCTCTCCGCCCCTCGGCACGTGCCGCCCGCTGCGCGCAAGCTCGGCGCGCACCTTGATAGGTTCGGGGGACGTGGACGCCTTCGGGCGGATCAGCACCACTGCCTCGCCCCAACGCGTGCGCTGCGGGTTCTCGCCCACGATCTCGGCCTCACCCTCGACCGAGAAGCGCACCGTCTCTGTGAGGTAGCGCTTGGGCGTGCCCTCCGCGTCGGCCAGCGTTGCGGTGAGGGCCACGAGGTCTCCGCCGTCCGCCACGGGTGCGAGCCCCTCCGTGTCAAGCGCGAGGTCTATCCGCGCGAAGCGCTTGGCCGGCTTGCGCACCACCTTGGTGCCGTCGGGCATCGTCACGGTGATGTTCGCCTTCTTGAGGGCGTCAGGCACGTCCTTGTTGTAGTAGGTGAGGCGCTGGAGCTTCCAGTACTCGAACATAGTCTTGCCCGGGACGAACGGCTCGCCCATGAAAGTGGCGGAGTATGCGCAATTGGAGTACACCGGTATTTCGCCGGGCGAGCACGGGGCGAGCTCGTGGGCGACGTACACGAACGGCTTGCCGGTCAGCGCCGCCTTGAACGCGTACCAAGAGTACTTTTTCTGGCGGGCGTAGGACATTATGCCGCCGAAGAAGTTGTCCGGATGATAGCCGCGCGCATGGTCGGTGCCATGCCAGAGCGCGCCGCCGAAGTGCGAAGGCGGCGCAGCGAGCTGAGAATCAAGGCTTGGCCAGTACGACTCGTGCATGTAGTGCCACGCCTGCGCAGCCATCGGCCCCTCGCCCCATTCGCGCGCCACGCGGGACGAAGAGTTCTGCGAGTTCCAGTCATCGGGGAAGTCGCCCCATTCGCGGCAGAAGGACGGCTTGCCGTCAAGGCTAGAGATGGCGTAGTTCACGTCGAATACGCCGCTGCCCTTCGAGATGCTGTCGCATGCGCAGCGGTTGTTCGGCGCAAGCGTCTCGCGCCGGACGATGGTGGCGGCGTTGGTCGTGAAGTCGCCAGGGAAGCGGGACTCGTTGAGGATCGGCTCCCACATGAGGAGCGACGGCCTCGAACGGTCGCGCCGCACCATCTTCTCGATGTCGTCGTACACGCGGCGCTCGAAGTCCGGATTCTTGCGGTTCCAGAACTGCCAGCCGGGCGTGGTAACGATGACGAACATGCCAAGCTCGTCGCAGGCGTCCATGAACGCGGGATCCTGCGGATAATGGGCGTTGCGGAAGACGGCCATGCCGCAGTCCTTGAACTTCTTCACGTCGCGCCAGTGCAGCGAGTTTGGCAGCGCGTTGCCTATGAAGAGGTAGTCTTGGTGCCTGTTCACGCCGATGAGTTTCCTCGGATATGGCCTGCCGTTGAGCGTGAAGCCGTCCGGGCCGAACGAGAAGTCGCGGATGCCGAAGCGCACGCCCACGGCGTCCACGAGCCGTCCGCCCCTGCGGACGTCCACGCGCAGCATATGGAGGTTTGGTGTTTCCGGACTCCAGAGCGCCGGGGCCTTCGGACTGAACGGGGATGCGACGCGCGTTCCATCGTAGAACAGCTCGACGGTGGCGCCATCCGTGTTGCCGCCGAGCGTCACGTCGGCGGTGACGGTCCACGCGCCGTCCTTGCCGAGGTTGGAGGTTATGCGCACCCCGCCCCTGTCAGTGTCCGCCACGTACGCCTCGCCGGTCTCCACCAGGTATGCGTCACGGTAGATGCCGCCGAAGTACGCAAAGTCGAGCTGGGTCTGCGGCTTGCCTGGCGGATAGCTCGGGTCATCCGAGTTGTCGCACCATACCTCAAGGAGGTTGTCGCCCTCGCGCAGTACGCCCGTCACCTCAGCATGGATTGGCAGGTAGCCGCCGAAGTGCTCCGCCACCACGGTGCCGTTGAGCGTCACGCGGCTCTTGCCCATGATGGCCTCGAAATGCAGGAACTGCCGCGCGCCGCCCTTGCGCCACGCGAACCGCCGCCGGTACCACGCGCTCTGCTGGCGGTTCACGCATCCTGACGCCTCGAAGCCTATCTCCCCCTCGTCGATGGAGTGCGGAAGGCATACGGCCCGGCTCGTCCTGAACCCGTCCAACGAGAACTCCCACCCGCGCGTAAGAGTCTCGACGCGGCGCGGCGAACCTTCGACCTGCCAGTATCCGGCTTTGGAGAAATCAGCCGCCTGGCAGCACGCCGCCGCCACCAGCGCAGACACAACCCATGCGTTCTTTTTCATGGCATGGATTATACCATATATCGCCCATCAGCGGACGGACAACAGCGTGGAGCTCAGCGCGGCGCTACAGGCTGGAGAAGCCAGCGCTTGTTGTACCAGAACCAGTGTTCGGGGGTCTTATGGACGGCGGCGTCAATAAGCGCCATCGCTTCGCGCGTGAGACGCACAGCCTCCTCCTTGCGGCCCTTCTTGGGATCGGGACGCAGCGTCGCGAGATGGTCAAACACGTGCATGCCGCGCTCGCGCCGCATGATGGCCACCACCACCGGCGCGCCAACGGCTGTCGCGAAGGCCGCGCCGCCGTGCGAGACGTTCGCCGTGCCGTTGAGGAACGGCACCTGCACGTCGGGCGAAGGCACGCGAAGGTCTGGCAGTATCGCGAAGCAGCGTCCTTTCTTCAGACGCGCCTTTATCTCTGCCATAACCCTCACGCTCCCGCGCTCCACGACCTCCAGCCCTTCGCCGTACTGGCGGTTCATCCATGCGTCGATGTAGGGGTTTCTCTGCCTGGCGGCAATTGCGAAGAGCGGCACGCCGCACCGCGCCATTGCCCATGCCGCCATGTACCAGTTGCCGCTGTGCGGCACCATTATCACCACGCCTCGCCCTTCGGCGGCGATGGCCTTGAGGCGTTCGGCGTACACATGCACGTCCTTCACGTGCCGCTCGATCCACGCAAGGTCAAGACGCGGCGCGCGGATCATCTCCACCGCGCTCATGAGGACATTCGCGAGCGACTTCACGGCTATGCGCCCCGCCTCGCGCTCCGTCTTCTCCGGGAAGCACCCGCGAATGCGCTCCATGGTGCGGCGGCGCTTGAAGCGGAACACGTTCACGAGCGTCCACGCCAGCGCCTTCGCCGCCGCGCATGCGACGGGATACGGCACTGCGTTCACCACAGCGCACGCGCCCCGCAGCGCAGCGTACTCGGCCAGGGCGGCACCTTTCGACTTCTTCGCCATCGTTCAGGCTTCGCCTTCCCGCCTGCCCGTGCGGCGGCAGAGAGTGAGGGCGTTCACAAAGTTGAGGGAGTAGAGCACGACAAGCATGGTGACCACGCCCGCGTAGCCGAAGCCGAGCCTGTCGCTCACGAGGATCGCCGCTTGGTTGCCCACCAGCCCCGCCACGCCCCACGCGGAGAGCACCGCGCCGTGGATCTTGGAGATGTTGGTCATGCCGTAGTGGTCTGCGAGTATGCCCGGAATCACCGAGAAGCCCGCTCCGTAGCAAGCGTTGATCACGAGGAGCGACAGGCCGATCAGCGGCGGCCACCAGCTCGCCGTCATCACGCCGGCGGAGATGCCGAGGATGAACAGCAGGATGTTAACGCGGCGCACGAGGCGGTCGCTCCACCAGGCGAAGAGGAACCGGCCTCCGCCGTTCATCAGGCCGCACAGCGCGATCACCCACGTCATGAGCTTCTCGGAGTAGCCAACGGTGTCCGTCGCCATCATCTGCTTGGCGAGTGGGATGAGGCACAGGCCGCTGGAGATGTTCAGGAACATGAACAGCCACGCACGCAGGAAGTATGAGTCCTTCACCAGCCCTGCGTACGTGAACTCGCACTGCGGCAGGCCGTGCGCGAACGACATCTGCTCCACCTTCGGCTTCTTGAGGATGAACGCCGCCACCGCCATCGGGACGAGGTAGAACA